>NZ_JBEOYB010000015.1:0-112565 GCF_040296845.1 Streptomyces sp. NPDC001985 | reverse complement strand
CCGGCCGTCGGCCTGGGGAGTTTCTTTCGGATCTTGCCGGATCGGCGAGGCGCGGTGCCGGGGCTCGCGAGCCCCGGCACGATCCGAAAGAGACGACCTAGGTTCTGCGACGGGTCGCGCGCTCCGCGGCGAAGACCTCCTCCAGCCGGAAGAGCTGCGCCCGGCCGCGCCGCCCGGCGGGTGTCAGATGGCCGAGCTGGACCCACTTGCGGATGGTGGCGGGCACCACGCCGGCCTCGGTGGCGGCGAGGGCGCCGGTGATCAGCGGGGTGGAGGGGTTCATCGGCGTACTCCCTCACCGGTGGTGTCCAGGGCGGCGGCGATCTCGGACGGGTCGGTGCCGGCCAGGGCGTCCCAGCCGCCCTCCTCCCAGCTGTGGCGGTACGCGGGGTCCGCGCCGCAGCCGCAGCCGGCGGAGGCGCACCGGCAGCCGGGGTTGACGCAGAGGACCGCGCGCCGGTCGGGGAAGGCGCGCAGGGAGACGGAGTCGCACCAGGGGCAGCGTCCGCCGATGCGGGTCATCGGCTCGCCGTCGCCGACCGCGCGGGCGCAGCGCCCCGCCATCCGGCGGGCCTCGTCGGCGACGTGTGCGACGAGGTCGGGGTGGCCGGCCATCCGGCCGACGAGCCCGGCGACCCGGGCCAGGCGCTCGGGGACCCGCGCCTTGCGGGGGCGGCCGAGGCCGAGGCGTTCGTGGACGGCCTCGTCGAGTTCGACGACTCCGTCGGTGATGTCCCGGATGGCGTCGGACACATGGAGGCGCAGGGGCGCGGGCGCGTGGGTGCGGGTGGTTCGTCCGGCTCCGCCGATGGGGCCGGAGGAGCCGGGGGAGAGTTCGGTGAGGAGGTGGGGGAAGCGGTGGGTGAGGGTGGTGAGCCAGTGGGTGGCGTCGGTGAGGGTGGTCATGGGGGCCTCCGGGGTCGGGTTGGTGGTACGTCGGCCGCGCCCCGAGCCCCCGCGCCTCAATCGCCGGCGGGGCTGGGCGTACTCAGCCCGTCCGGCGTTTGAGGACGGACCTTGGTCCACGGGTGGCCCGGGCGAACTCAGCCTGTCCGGCGTTTGAGGACGGACCTTGGTCCACGGGTGGCCCGGGCGAACTCAGCCTGTCCGGCGTTTGAGGACGGACCTTGGTCCACGGGTGGCCCGGGCGAACTCAGCCCGTCCGGCGATTGAGGACGGACCCTGGGCCGCAGGTGCCCGCACGGTGCGGGCTGCGGTCGGGGGCCAGCCCCCGAGCCCCCGCGCCTCAATCGCCGGCGGGGCTGGGTTTGCTCGGGTTTCCCGGCGGGGCCGGGTGGGTGCGTCTCGATCGGCGGTGGGGGCGGGTTTGCTCGGGTTTCCCGGCGGGGCCGGGTGGGTGCGTCTCGATCGGCGGCGGGACCGGGTTTGCTCGGGTTCGCTGGCGGGTCTGGACGGGTGCGCCTCGATCGGCGGCGGGGCGGAAGGTGCTCGGGTTCGCCGGCGGGGCCGGGTTTGCCGGGACCCGGGGTGCGCGAGGGCGCTCGGAGGGCCGTACGCGCCACGCAGGGCCCCGCAGCCGCCCCCGGCGTAGGGCGAATACTCGCCGCGCGGGGGTTTACATCCCGCCGTCCCCGTACGCCCCCACCCCACTAGCGCGCGAGCCCGCAACACCCCCACCCCGCAACCTCACCACCCGCCCATTGCGCCAGAGCCGCCCCGCGCTCACCCCGTCGAAGAAGCTCGCGGCCGGTGCCACGCTCTCCTCGCAGCGCCGGGTCACCGGACACCGTTCGCAGGCCTTCAGCGCAGGTCGGGCCTCCGACTCTCGCCGTGCGAAGACAATGTGCGGGGGCAGTCCCGCACACGCCGCGGCGGCGCGCCAGCCGGCGGACTCCAGGGAATCGGGGAGGGGCATAACGGCAACTCCTGACTCTGCGGGGGTCGTTGCGGTTCCGCACACTGACACGTTGCGCGCGCACGCGCAACCAAAGCAAGGGGCATCTCCGCAGAATCCCCACTGTGCGCGCGCGGAATCACGTAATTCCGTGCGCGCAAGCGCGATAGTCTGAGGTCCGCTTCGGAGGGAGGCGACCACCCGTGACCGCCAATGATCTGGATCAGTTCGCCGCCTGGGTCGAGGAGCTCATCCGTGCCCGCGGCTTCGACATCGACAGCCCGCGGGGTGGCGGCAAGTCGCGGCTCGCCGACGAGGCCGGGGTCCACCGCGCCGCCATCACCCGGCTGCTCCAGCGGCAGAGCATGCCCGACCTGGAGACGACCCGGCGGCTGGCCCATGTCCTCGACGTGCCGGTGCGCGACATGCTCATCCGCTCCGGCCGGCTCACCGAGGACGATCTGCCCCTGCCCCTGGAGGCCGACTCGGCCGCCGGGGCGGCGCCGGCCGCCCCGGGAGGCCGCAGACTCACCCTGGAGGAGGCCGCCGCCGGGCTCGGCATCCCCGATGACCAGCGGGAGATGTTCATCCGGGTCGCCGGCCAGTTCCTGCCCCCGGCCCCGGCCCGCCGCGCCCCCCTCGCCAAGGACTGACCGGGCGGCGGAACGGGCCCCCGCACTCGTTTTCGGCCCCCAGTAAGCTGTCACGGCCTGTACTTCACCTTCACACAGGCCGTACGTACGCCCCCAAGGATCAGAGGTGTTGCCGAGGCCTGCTCTCCGATCGCGTGGGCGGGATGGGCAGCGATGGGACGCGAGCGAGAGATGCGGCGAGAGATACGGATGGCCGAGGGCGACGAGGCACGGCACGGCGCGTCACAGGTCCCTGCCCGTCCCGCCGCGTCCCCGGAGGACCTTCCGGGGCTGCTCGCCCTGCTCGGCCGGCTGCTGGAGGACCGTGCACCCGCCGAGGTCGCGGTGCTGCTGCGGGAGGAGCTGGACCGGCGCGAGATAGCGGCGTACGCCAGTGGGTGGCGGGACGCGGTGGCCGAGTACGGCCCCGCGCTGGAGGAGGCCCGCGCCGCCGCCGCTGCCGCCAGGCCCCTCCGGCTGGTGGGCCGCACCCCCGGTCAGGCGGCGGTCATCCCCTTCCCGCAGGACGAGCGCGGGCGGTACCCGGCGGACGGCGGCGCCGGGGACGACCCGGCCGGCCGGCACCCTCCGGACCCCCGCACGGCCGCCGGCGGCCCGGAGCGCGACCACCCGGCCCGCGACAGCCCCCGGCACCCGCACCCCCGGTCCGACATCAAGGACATGAAGGACGGCATGGACGGCGAGGACGCGATACGCGAGGCCCGGCACGACCAGCACGACCAGCACGACCAGCGGGCCCGGCAGAACCGCGAGAACCGCGAGAACCGCGAGGACCACCAGCACCGCCAGGACCAGGACACCGGAACCCCCACCACCCCGCCCCCCTCCCTCGCCCCCAAGAGCCGCAAGTCCAAGGTCCCCACCATCCCCCGGCTCGACTCCCCCTCCACCCCCGCCGCACGGTCCCGCCGCCCCCGCCGCGAACCCCCCGACGCACCGGACGCACACGCCCCACCGGAGGCCCCGGTCCCCCCGGTCCCCCCGGACCCCCCTGCGGCCCCGCCCACCCCGCCCGACGGTGACCCGGCGTAACGGTGTAGCCTTCGCCCTCTCCGGCCCGTGCGGCCCCCGGTGCCGCACCCCCGGAGCCGCCCGCCCCGGGGCTCCCCTCCCAGGCCCCCCGGCGCCCCGCCCCCCGAACGGGCCCTTCCCCGGGGAACGGCCCCCTCTCCCGTGCGTGGGCATTTGTTTTGACCGCAGCCCATGCGGTAGGTACGCTCTGACCTTGTGCCTGGGGTGTGCCTGGGCTCCTGTGCGTGTCCTCAACCGCACAGCGAGTCCGATCACTGGCCACCGTATTCTGCGCCTTCTCTCGTCGTACGGCGAGAGCCTCGCAGCTTCGACACACCCGACCGCGTGGGTCGGTGGCGTTCCAGGTTAGTTTCACGAACGGCACACAGAAACCGGAGAAGTAGTGCCTACGATCCAGCAGCTGGTCCGGAAGGGCCGGCAGGACAAGGTCGAGAAGAACAAGACGCCCGCACTTGAGGGTTCCCCTCAGCGCCGTGGCGTCTGCACGCGTGTGTTCACGACCACCCCGAAGAAGCCGAACTCGGCCCTGCGCAAGGTCGCGCGTGTGCGTCTGACCTCTGGCATCGAGGTCACGGCCTACATCCCGGGTGAGGGACACAACCTGCAGGAGCACTCGATCGTGCTCGTGCGTGGCGGCCGTGTGAAGGACCTGCCGGGTGTTCGCTACAAGATCATCCGCGGTTCCCTGGACACCCAGGGCGTCAAGAACCGCAAGCAGGCCCGTAGCCGCTACGGCGCCAAGAAGGAGAAGTAAGAATGCCTCGTAAGGGCCCCGCCCCGAAGCGCCCGGTCATCATCGACCCGGTCTACAGCTCTCCTCTTGTCACCTCGCTGATCAACAAGCTTCTGCTTGACGGCAAGCGTTCCACCGCCGAGCGGATCGTCTACGGCGCCATGGAAGGCCTCCGCGAGAAGACCGGCGCCGACCCGGTCATCACGCTGAAGCGCGCGCTGGAGAACGTCAAGCCCTCCCTCGAGGTCAAGTCCCGCCGTGTCGGTGGTGCGACCTACCAGGTGCCGATCGAGGTCAAGCCCGGTCGCGCCGCCACCCTCGCGCTGCGCTGGGTCGTGGGTTACTCCCGCGCCCGCCGCGAGAAGACCATGACCGAGCGCCTCATGAACGAACTGCTCGACGCCTCCAACGGCCTCGGCGCTTCGGTCAAGAAGCGTGAGGACACGCACAAGATGGCCGAGTCCAACAAGGCCTTCGCGCACTACCGCTGGTAGTCGCTTACCCCATCGAGACCGAGAGAAGACTGAGCCATATGGCCACCACTTCGCTTGACCTGGCCAAGGTCCGCAACATTGGGATCATGGCCCACATCGACGCGGGCAAGACGACGACCACCGAGCGCATCCTGTTCTACACCGGTGTGAGCTACAAGATCGGTGAGGTCCACGACGGCGCTGCCACGATGGACTGGATGGAGCAGGAGCAGGAGCGCGGCATCACGATCACGTCCGCCGCGACGACCTGTCACTGGCCGCTCGACGACGTCGATCACACGATCAACATCATCGACACCCCGGGTCACGTCGACTTCACCGTCGAGGTGGAGCGTTCGCTCCGCGTCCTCGACGGCGCCGTCACCGTGTTCGACGGTGTCGCCGGTGTTGAGCCGCAGTCCGAGACCGTCTGGCGTCAGGCGGACCGCTACGGCGTCCCGCGCATCTGCTTCGTCAACAAGCTCGACCGCACCGGTGCCGAGTTCCACCGCTGTGTCGACATGATCAGCGACCGCCTCGGCGCGACGCCGATCGTGATGCAGCTCCCCATCGGCGCCGAGATGGACTTCAAGGGTGTCGTCGACCTCGTCACCATGAAGGCCTTCGTCTGGTCCGCCGAGGCGTCCAAGGGCGAGATGTACGACGTCGTCGACATCCCGGCCACGCACACCGAGGCTGCCGAGGAGTACCGCGGCAAGCTGCTGGAGACCGTCGCCGAGAACGACGAAGAGCTGATGGAGCTGTACCTGGAGGGCGTCGAGCCCACCGAGGAGCAGCTGTACGCGGCGATCCGCCGTATCACCATCGCCTCCGGCAAGTCCGAGGGCGTCACGGTCACCCCCGTCTTCTGCGGCACCGCGTTCAAGAACAAGGGCGTCCAGCCCCTGCTCGACGCGGTCGTGCGCTACCTCCCCTCCCCCCTGGACGTCGAGGCCATCGAGGGCCACGACGTCAAGGACCCGGAGGTCGTGGTCAAGCGCAAGCCGTCGGACGACGAGCCCCTGTCGGCCCTCGCGTTCAAGATCGCGAGCGACCCGCACCTGGGCAAGCTGACCTTCATCCGGATCTACTCCGGGCGCCTGAACTCGGGCACCGCGGTCCTGAACTCCGTGAAGGGCCGCAAGGAGCGCATCGGCAAGATCTACCGTATGCACGCGAACAAGCGTGAGGAGATCGAGTCGGTGGGCGCCGGCGACATCGTCGCCGTCATGGGCCTCAAGCAGACCACCACCGGTGAGACGCTGAGCGACGAGAAGAACCCGGTCATCCTGGAGTCCATGGACTTCCCGGCGCCGGTCATCCAGGTCGCCATCGAGCCCAAGTCCAAGGGCGACCAGGAGAAGCTGGGTGTCGCCATCCAGCGTCTCGCGGAGGAGGACCCCTCCTTCCAGGTGCACACCAACGAGGAGACCGGCCAGACCATCATCGGTGGTATGGGCGAGCTTCACCTCGAGGTGCTGGTCGACCGGATGCGCCGTGAGTTCCGCGTTGAGGCCAACGTGGGCAAGCCGCAGGTCGCGTACCGTGAGACGATCCGCAAGGCCGTCGAGCGCGTGGACTACACCCACAAGAAGCAGACCGGTGGTACCGGTCAGTTCGCGAAGGTGCAGATCGCGATCGAGCCCATCGAGGGCGGCGACTCGGCGTACGAGTTCGTGAACAAGGTCACCGGTGGCCGCATCCCCAAGGAGTACATCCCCTCGGTGGACGCGGGCGCGCAGGAGGCCATGCAGTTCGGCATCCTGGCCGGCTACGAGATGACGGGCGTCCGTCTGACGCTCCTCGACGGTGGCTACCACGAGGTCGACTCCTCCGAGCTCGCCTTCAAGATCGCCGGTTCGCAGGCGTTCAAGGAGGCCGCGCGCAAGGCGAGCCCCGTGCTCCTGGAGCCGATGATGTCGGTCGAGGTGACCACGCCCGAGGACTACATGGGCGATGTCATCGGTGACATCAACTCCCGCCGTGGCCAGATCCAGGCCATGGAGGACCGGGCCGGCGCCAAGGTCGTCAAGGGCCTGGTGCCGCTCTCGGAGATGTTCGGCTACGTCGGAGACCTCCGCAGCAAGACCTCGGGTCGCGCAAGCTACTCGATGCAGTTCGACTCCTACGCCGAGGTTCCGCGGAACGTCGCCGAGGAGATCATCGCGAAGGCCAAGGGCGAGTAACTCACCCGAGTACACGCTTTAGGCTTGTCACCGGAGCCTGCCGCGGACATTCCAGTCGAATACCTACGTATACGGTTGGGGTGTCCCGGGCCCCGGCATTCCAGCAAAGATCACCTGGCGCCGATGAAGCAAGGCGTACAGAACCACTCCACAGGAGGACCCAGTGGCGAAGGCGAAGTTCGAGCGGACTAAGCCGCACGTCAACATCGGCACCATCGGTCACATCGACCACGGTAAGACGACCCTCACGGCCGCCATTACCAAGGTGCTGCATGACGCGTACCCGGACCTGAACGAGGCCTCGGCCTTCGACCAGATCGACAAGGCTCCCGAGGAGCGCCAGCGCGGTATCACGATCTCGATCGCGCACGTCGAGTACCAGACGGAGTCGCGTCACTACGCGCACGTCGACTGCCCGGGTCACGCCGACTACATCAAGAACATGATCACGGGTGCCGCGCAGATGGACGGCGCCATCCTCGTGGTCGCCGCCACCGACGGCCCGATGCCGCAGACCAAGGAGCACGTGCTCCTGGCCCGCCAGGTCGGCGTTCCGTACATCGTTGTCGCGCTGAACAAGGCCGACATGGTGGACGACGAGGAGATCCTGGAGCTCGTCGAGCTCGAGGTCCGTGAGCTCCTCTCCGAGTACGAGTTCCCGGGCGACGACCTGCCGGTCGTCAAGGTCTCGGCGCTCAAGGCGCTCGAGGGCGACAAGGAGTGGGGCCAGTCGGTCCTGAACCTGATGGCCGCCGTCGACGAGTCCATCCCGCAGCCCGAGCGCGACGTGGACAAGCCGTTCCTGATGCCGATCGAGGACGTCTTCACGATCACCGGTCGTGGCACCGTCGTCACCGGCCGTATCGAGCGTGGTGTCCTCAAGGTCAACGAGACCGTCGACATCGTCGGTATCAAGACCGAGAAGACCACCACCACGGTCACCGGCATCGAGATGTTCCGCAAGCTGCTCGACGAGGGCCAGGCCGGTGAGAACGTCGGTCTGCTCCTCCGTGGCATCAAGCGCGAGGACGTCGAGCGCGGCCAGGTCATCATCAAGCCCGGTTCGGTCACGCCGCACACCGAGTTCGAGGCCCAGGCCTACATCCTGTCGAAGGACGAGGGTGGCCGTCACACCCCGTTCTTCAACAACTACCGCCCGCAGTTCTACTTCCGTACCACGGACGTGACCGGCGTGGTGACCCTCCCCGAGGGCACCGAGATGGTCATGCCGGGTGACAACACCGTCATGACGGTGAACCTCATCCAGCCCGTCGCCATGGAAGAGGGCCTGAAGTTCGCCATCCGTGAGGGTGGCCGGACCGTCGGCGCCGGCCAGGTCACCAAGATCCTTGCCTGATTCTCCGGCAGATCCGACCTGGTAGCTCCGTAACAGGGCACCAAGCGAGAGGCCCCGCACCGTACGGTGCGGGGCCTCTTCGCGTTCCGCTTCAGCAGATCTCGCGGACGGGCCCGCCCCGCCCGCCCCGATGACCGTCAGATCTTGCGGGCGGGTCTGACCCGCTCGCCGCGCCGCTCCGGACGCCAGATCCACGGCCGGGCGTCCGCTCCCATCCCGACGGCCGTGGCCCCGTGCGGACCGGCCAGCAGCGCGGGGGAGGCCAGGGCGGGGGCGCCGCCCTCGCGGGCCGGCACCCCGCCCCCGGTGCGCAGCCGGACCCGCCCGTCCTCGCCGAGCGAGAGCAGCGCCGTCGCCCCGCGCGGACCGGCGGCGGCCGACACCGGCCCGTACCCGGGCATTCCGTCCGGCCGTGCGGTCACCTCACCGGACCCCGTCACCGACACGGCGGTGACGGTCGAGGTCGCCGGTGTGCGGTAGTGCAGCCGTACGCCGCCGTCGCGGCCGGGCAGCGCGGCGACGGGCCCGCCGGGCACCGGCCCGATGCCCTCCGGCCGGAAGGACACCTCGCCGCCGGGCACGCTCTGCGCCCAGTGGCGCACGGAGTCCCGGCCCGCGCCGAAGACATGGACCAGGCCCGCGGTGTCGGCCACGGCCGACAGACCGTCCTGGACCGGGGCGCCGCCCAGGTCCCGCCAGGGGCTCCAGCGCCCGCTGACCGCCCGTACCCGGGTGGCCACCTGCCGGTCCGCGGTGCGCACGAAGAGATGGACCCGGCCGTCCGGCGCGGTCACCGCCACCGGGACGCCCATCCGCCGGCTCCGGTCGTCGGTGTGCTCCGGGGTGCCGAGCCCGGTCCAGGGGAGGAACCGGCCGCCCGGAGTGGACTGCTCCAGCAGCACGATCTCCCGCCGGTTGGCCGCGCCCCGGCCGCCGAGCGCGGCGATCCGCAGCCCGAACAGCAGCTGCCGGCCGTCCCTGAGCGCCGCCGCCCCCAGCGCGGGCGCCAGCGGCCCGCCGCCCAGGTCGTCGGGGAGCCCCCACTGCCCGCTGCCGGCCTCGGTCTCCCGCCACCGGACCGCGCGCAGCCCCAGCACCCCGTACGCCGCGAGCCGGTCGCCCGGGTCCACCGAGACGGCCGGCCGGGCCCCGGGGAAGCGGTGGTGGGTGGAGCGCACCCACCCCTTCTTGTTCTGGAGCGGGCGCCCGCCGCCGACGCCGTAGTCGCCGCAGCCGGCGTCGTTGCCGCACTGCCAGGCGGGGTCGCCGCCGTAGGGGACGAGGTGCCCCGCCTTCTCCTGGAGGACCCGGGGAGGGAGGTTCTTCGGCCAGTGCCGGCCGTAGTAGCCCCGGAAGGCATGGGTGACGAAGCCGGGCACCTGGCCGCCGTTCTCGGTGGCCTCCGCGACCCAGCGCACCATCGCGGCCCAGCCGAAGCAGGCGGCGGCGGTGTGGTCGCCGTGGTCGGAGTAGCCGCGCTGCTCGCTGTCCCTGCGGCGGGTGGACTCGTCGCTGAGCTGGATGTCCGGGTCGGGGTCCAGGGTGTGGACGACGGTGGGGCGGTACTGCTGCATCAGCCCGACGAGCACGCCGAGAAGTCCCTCGTAGTCGTACGCCACCGTCTCGCGCACCGGGGAGTCCTGGGCGAGCACGGTGTGGACGCTCAGCGAGCGGTCGTTCCAGAGGCTGGGGAGGGCCGCCCAGCGGCGCCGGGTGTGCTCGGGGAGGTTGAGGAAGATCAGCTCGACCCGGCGGCTGCCCTGGGTGAGGGTGTTGATCTCGGCGACCCGGTCGCCCCGGAGGGTGGCGATGCCCTTGCTCCACGGGGTGAACTTGTCGAGCCCGAGCAGGGTCGCGTACGCCTGCCGCAGGCCCTGGTGCCGGGCCGAGGAGTACGCCCGGGTGTCGGCGCGGACCTCGCCGCGCTGCCCCGGGACGCGGTTGACACCGGTGTGCTCGCCGGCCGTGACATAGACGCAGACCAGCGGGACCCCGGCGTCCAGCATCCGCTGGGTGTCCGGGTTCATGAAGTAGAGGTCGTCGTCCGGGTGGGCCAGGATCTGCATCAACTGGGCCCGTCCGGAGGTGGCGATACGCAGCCCGGGCGCGGGGTCGGCGGCCGGGACGGGCCGCTGCGGCTCGGGCACCGAACACCCGCCGACGGCGGTGGCGGTCGCCCCGAGTGCGCCGAGTGCCCCGATGGCACCGAGAACGGCGCGGCGGCGCGGGGTCGGGCGTGCGCCGCCCTCGGGTATTCGGGCAGCGCTGATCGTCTTCACTTGTCTGGGTGCTCCGTCCGCTTTCCCCCGCAGCGGACGTTCTGTCGCTGAGGTGTGAGGGTGCGAACGGGCTGGTCAGACCCGTTCGCGTTCAACTAGACGGATTATCGTCCCGCCGGGTTGCCTCGGTTCGCCCGGGTGCGGGCACCACCCGGTGATAGTGCGGATGGTCCCCGCCGGGTGGTGCCGGCGCCTCGGCCGCCCTCAGCCGTGGGGGGCCGGCACGACCGCATTCCGTGCGGCGGGTTCTTCAGGCTGATCCAGTTCGGCCCAGACCCGCTTCCCGGGCGCGGGCCCGGAGGCCACCCCCCACCGGTCGGCGAACGCCTCCACGAGCAGCAGCCCCCGCCCGCCCTCGTCCTCCTCCCCGGCGGCCCGCCGCCCGGGAAAGCTGTCCCCCCGGGTGTCGGTGACCTCGATACGGAGGGTCCGCGCGGTCTCGGTGAGGGTCAGCCGGAAGTCCCGCCCGGCGACCCGCCCGTGGGTGGCGGCGTTGGCGGCCAGCTCGGCGACGATGTGCGCCGCCGCCTCGAAGTCGTGCCCCCAGGACTGGAGCTGCTGCACGGCGAGCAGCCGGGCGAGCCGGGCGCCACGGCGGGTGGAGGAGAGCCGCACGCTGAACTGGCGTGTGGGGACGGTGGTTTGGGTGGTGTGGTTCACATCACTCAGCGTGGCGAGATGTGTGCTGCCTGAATAGTGGCTCGCGGAGTACGCGGGGGTTTTGTCTCGCGCTTGTCTCGTCTTGTCCCGGCTGTCTCGCGTGACGGCCGGGTACGGCGGGCGTTGAACATGGCCAACGCGTCGAAGGTGGGTGCGGCATGGACGATACGACGGATGAGCCCGGGTGGGACGTCGATCCGCAGGACGAGATCGCGCCGGCGGTGGAGATGGCGGGCGCGCAGCTCAAGGCGTGGAGGGAGGGTGCGGAACTGTCGGTGGCGGAGCTGGGCCGGCTGATCGGCTACAGCGAGGACCTGATCCGGAAGGTGGAGCGGGGGGCGAGGATTCCGCGCCCGGAGTACCTGGACAAGGCGGACAGGGTGCTGGAGGCCGGGGGCAGGATCGCGGCGATGAAGAAGGTGATGGCGGAGGCGAGGTACCCGAAGAAGATTCGCGAGCTGAAGAAGATGGAGTCGCAGGCGGTCGAGCTCCAGATGTACAACAACCACAACATCCACGGTTTACTCCAGACGCGGGCGTACGCCCGAGCGCTGCTCGGCACTCAGCGCCCCGCGTACACGCAGGACGAGGCGCAGCGGATGGTGGACGCTCGAATGGACCGACAGTCGATTTTCGACCGGTCACCCGCACCCGAGTTGAGCTTCATCCAGGAAGAGGTAACGCTTCGGCGCCCGATCGGGGGCAGAATGGTGTTGCGTCGACAGCTCGAACGCCTGCTTGAGGTGGGTCAGTTGCGGAACGTCGAGATCCAGGTGATGCCGACCGACCGTGAGGACCACGCCGGTATGAAGGGGCTGATGGAGGTGCTGAAGTTCGGGGACGGTAGGGCGCTGGGCCGCTGTGAGGGCGACTTCAACGGACGTCCGGTCTCTGATCCGAAACAGCTCCAGATCATCGAGCTGCGGTATGGCATCATCCGGGGCCAGGCTCTCACGCCTCGGGAGTCGATGGCCTTCATCGAGCAAGCGCTGGGAGAGACATGACCCGTAAGCCCTCTGCCGGGAACGGTTCCGAGCCGGAGTGGTTCAAGAGCAGCTACAGCAGCAGCAGCGACGGCAACGACTGCGTCGAGGTCGCCTGGTTCAAGAGCAGCTACAGCGACAGCAGTGACGGCAATGACTGCGTCGAGGTAGCGGCCACCCCCTCCTGCGCCACCGTCCACGTCCGCGACTCCAAGAACCTCCAGGGCCCCCAGCTCGGCTTCACCTCCGGAGCCTGGTCCGACTTCATCGCGTACGCCCCCATCAACTGACCTCAACTCCCCTCGCCCCGCACCCGTTTCCGGTTGCGGGGCGCTCTGCTGCGGGCGATAGGGTCCGGAGTCGTCGAGGTGGACACGGGGAGGAAGAACGCGCATGGCGTGGGACGAGTGGGAGCAGCTCAAGGCGGGTGTGGCCGAGCGTCAGTCCGCCGGGATGCGGCTGAACAGCAGCGGGGGGACGGACCGGCTGAAGTCCAGCAGGCAGGGGTGGTTATCGGCGGGCGAGGGGGTGGGGTCCTTACGCGGAAGGATCGGTACGGCGCTGGGCCGGCTGGAGGACGGACAGGCGGGGCTCGGGGACACGGACGGGTGTCTCAGCGCGGCGGCGCAGAAGGACCTGTACGCCTCCTGGAGGACGTACGCCGAGAACGTGAGCAAGCGGTGCGGAAGCCTCCAGAAGATCATGGAGCGGGTGGGGCACGAGCAGCTCAGGACCGATGAGAGTGTCGAGGCGGAGATCGCCTCGGTGAAGTCGGCGTACGCGGACACGGCGGCCGTCGGCGGCGCCCCGCAGCGGGGCCGGTGACGGGGGAGTGGATCTCAAGACGCTCCAGGCCCTGAAGCCCACGGAGTACGAGGGTGCGGCGGACGGCTACCGCGCGCTGGCGGACATGGCGCAGGCGGCCAAGGACCATCTGGGGAACACCGTCGTCGCCGGGATGCGGAAGTCACTGGAGGGGAACGCGGCGGACGCGGCCCACGCCGAGATCCAGGAGCTGGCCCAGAACTTCCAGTACACGCAGACCGAGTGCGGTGTGATCAGTACGGCTCTGAACGGCTTCGCCTTCGACATGGCGGCGGCCAAGCGGAAGCTGGAAGCGGCCATCGCCGATGCCCGGGCCGACCGGATGACGGTGAACCCGGACGGGACGGTGACGTACCCACCGGGCCCGGACAAGGTGGATGGCGCCATCCCCGACGGCGGTATGACCGGCGGCTACAGCTCCCCCCAGGCCCAGGCGGTCGGCCGCCAGGCGGCGGGCCTGAACCCGAATCCGTACGCGCTCCGTGCGCAGGCGATAGCGGACCGCGTGTCCACCGCGCTGGCGGAGGCGACGGCCGCCGACGAGAAGTGGGCCCCGAAGCTGCGCGCCCTGAAGGCGGACGACGACCTCACGGTCTCGGCCGCCGACTGGTCGGACACCGCCTCCGACACGGCCGGCGCCCGCGAGGCGGCCACCCCGTACCTCGCCACGATCGACGGCCCGCCCAAGGAGGCGTCGCCGGCCCAGAACGCCGAGTGGTGGAAGGGCCTCACCGAGGAGGAGCGCGCCGCCCAGCTCACGATGAACCCGGCGAGCGTCGGTGCGATGAACGGTCTCCCGGCGGACATCCGCGACGAGGCGAACCGTACGGTGCTCTGGCAGAAGCAGGGGCAGCACCAGGTGGCCCTGGACGCGATACCGCAGCCGCCGGCGAACAAGTACACCTGGGTCACCACCGGAAGGGTGCCGTCCAAGGTGTTCACGGGTGAGTACATGGAGTGGCACCGGAAGCACGGCGCTGAGTACGAGCGCCTCACCCATTCCCTCAAGGGCATGCAGAGCATTGAGGACCGCTTCAACGCCACCGGGTCCCAGGGGCTGCCGGAGGCGTATCTCCTCGGCTTCGACACCGAGGGGACCGGCCGGGTGATCCTGGCCAACGGAAACCCCGACACTGCGGATCACACGGCCGTGTATGTCCCGGGCACGACCACGAACCTTGGTGGCATTGGCGGGGACATCAACCGCATGACGAACCTGTGGCAGGAAGCCCATGGCGCTGCGGAGGGTGGTTCGGTCTCCACGATCACCTGGCTCGGTTATGACGCACCCCAGAGCATCGTGAAGGACGCGCCCTTCAGCCACTACGCCGATGACGGGGCACCGGCGTTCAATCAGTTCCTCGACGGACTCGACGAGTCGCGGACGGTTGATACGCCGAGCCACACCACTGCCATCGGCCACTCGTACGGCTCGACCCTGATCGGCTCGGCTGCCCGACAGGGCGAGCTGAACGCGGACGATGTGATTTTCGCGGGAAGCCCTGGAGTCCAGGTCGGTACCGCTGAGCAGATGGATGTTCCCAAGGGGCATGTCTGGAATCAGGAGGCCGATTGGGATGTCGTGCCGGAGGCAGGGGCCTTGGGGCACGGCGGGCATGACATCCGGGTAGGCGGCGGTGCGTGGCTTATTCCGAGCGATGAGCCGTTCGGTGCGAACCAGATGCAGACAGACACCACGGGACACAGCGACTACTGGAAACTCGACACCACCAGCCTGTGGAATCAGGGCCAGGTCGTGGCGGGACAACACGGGAACGTGGAGCTTGAAGACTAAACATCGTGCTGCGGCCTTTTCTCTCGCGCTGGCACTCACCTTGACCACGGGATGCGGTATGGACGATTCGGGTAAGTCGGACGGCCCTGTTCCCTCGGCGGGGACGAAGAGTATTGACGATGCCACCCGTGCCACGGAAGAGATCTCCAGCGAGATCATGGACCTCATTGGGCTCAAGGGAAAGGCGACTGAACCCGGTCCCAGGGTCAGTGAGTGTGGCGACGGAAAGGACCGGGAGAAGTACTACCAGATGTATCACCCCTGGAGTCTCACTCCGGCCTCCGGTAGCGAGCTCAATGGCGTCATGGAACGGCTCAAGGAAGAGCTTCCCAAACACGGCTGGAAGATCGTTCAGTACGAGCAAGACAACAGCGCCAACAAGAACCTCCGTCTGACCGCCGACAATGACGACCGGAAGTTCAGCCTGAGGATCGTCCACCTCGCGAAGAACAAGCGTCCCCAACTGTCCGTGGGCGTGGTCTCCGGCTGCTACCAGGTCCCGGACGGCGAGAGGGTTGACCGGTTCTGAGGACGAGGCCATACCACTGCTCGGCACCCACTGGTGAAGCGGATGCCCGCGGCTTGGGTGCGGCGCGCCGCCGCGCTCGTGATCGCTTCTGCGGTCGCGGCGCCGCTCGCTTCCTGCTCGTCGGCGGACCACGGCCGTGACACGGCCGGCCGTGACGTCTACCCGTACTGGGAGAAGGGTGCGGGTGCCGAGCAGGCTGCCGCCTTCATGGATGTTCCGATCCCCGACGGTGCGAAGGAGATCAAGGGCGCGGTGCGGGTCCAGCCCCGGGAGCGGGTCCATCTGCTGTCCTTCGTCACCGAAGGGAAGCTGGCGGATCTTGTGGTCGAGGATCTCCACCCCGAGAAGCCGCTGAAGGAGGCGAAGGCTGTCTCGTCCCTGAGTGGTGACGGATTCGAGCACCTGGGGCTCACCGCGCCCCAGGAAGTGCCGGGCATCCGTACGACGAGCACCTGCCCGCCGTGCGCCGGCGATCCGCGTCGGGGCGGCCGGGTGCAGGCGATCGAGGTGCACGTGGACGACCTCGCGGGTGGTCGTGCCCGGGTGTATCTGGCCGGCTACTGAAGGCGCCGGGGGTCCGGGCGGGGGTCCGGCGCCCGGGGTGCTCGGGCGGGCCGGGGCGCTCGCCGCTTCACCCAGCCCCACCTGGGGTACTCTCTTCGCCCCGATTGGCCAGGCCCCGCCCCCGTATGGCAGACTGTCGGGGTTGCTCGGTTGAGTGCCGATGCTGCGCGCCTCCCGCCGGGAGGACCGGAAGCGAGTCCCACAGTACTCGTCGCCCCATCTGCCCCCGGGCAGCGCTGGAGCGGACGTACGGGAATCTTTCGGGAAGTGTCAGCGGGGTACCGGCCAGGCACTCGGTGGGAGCTCTTCCCCCGATGCGCGGGCCAGGCCCGCACCCCCTTGGTTGGGAAATCCTTCGGGATTCTTCCGTAGAGGGAGTGCGACACGCCCGACCGCGTGGGTCGGAGAAGAGATCGTCACTCACCGAGTTCCAGAGCGTTTTCCCCAGACAGACAGGACTACGAAGTAGCCATGGCGGGACAGAAGATCCGCATCCGGCTCAAGGCCTACGACCACGAGGTCATCGACTCTTCGGCGAAGAAGATCGTCGAGACGGTGACGCGTACTGGTGCGTCGGTCGCAGGCCCGGTGCCGCTGCCCACTGAGAAGAACGTGTACTGCGTCATCAAGTCGCCGCACAAGTACAAGGACTCGCGCGAGCACTTCGAGATGCGCACGCACAAGCGCCTGATCGACATCCTCGACCCGACGCCCAAGACCGTTGACTCGCTGATGCGCCTGGACCTTCCGGCCGGCGTTGACATCGAGATCAAGCTCTGAGAGGCACGGAAGAGATGGCAAAGCAGATCAAGGGCGTCCTGGGCGAGAAGCTCGGCATGACCCAGGTCTGGGACGAGAACAACCGTGTCGTCCCGGTCACTGTCGTCAAGGCCGGGCCCTGCGTCGTTACCCAGGTCCGTACGAATGACTCCGACGGCTACGAGTCGGTCCAGATCGCCTTCGGCGAGATCGACCCTCGCAAGGTGAACAAGCCCCTCAAGGGTCACTTCGCCAAGGCCGACGTGACCCCCCGCCGCCACCTGGTGGAGCTCCGCACCTCCGACGCCAGCGAGTACACGCTCGGCCAGGAGATCACTGCCGAGGTGTTCGAGTCCGGCGTCAAGGTTGACGTCACGGGCAAGAGCAAGGGCAAGGGCTTCGCCGGTGTCATGAAGCGTCACAACTTCAAGGGCCTCGGCGCCGGTCACGGCACCCAGCGCAAGCACCGCTCTCCCGGCTCCATCGGTGGCTGTGCCACCCCGGGCCGCGTGTTCAAGGGCCTCCGCATGGCGGGCCGCATGGGCAACGAGCGGGTCACCACCCAGAACCTGACCGTTCACGCTGTTGACGCGGAGAAGGGCCTGCTCCTGATCAAGGGTGCGGTTCCTGGCCCCAACGGCGGCCTGGTCCTGGTCCGCACTGCGGCCAAGGGGGCCTGAGGACTATGAGCACCATTGACATTCTGTCGCCCGCGGGCGACAAGACCGGGACCCTTGAGCTCCCGGCCGAGATCTTCGACGCCAAGGTCAGCATCCCGCTGATCCACCAGGTCGTCGTCGCGCAGCTGGCCGCCGCCCGTCAGGGCACGCACAAGGTCAAGCGTCGTGGCGAGGTCCGCGGTGGTGGCAAGAAGCCTTACCGCCAGAAGGGCACCGGCCGCGCCCGTCAGGGTTCGACCCGCGCTCCGCAGTTCGCCGGCGGTGGCGTCGTGCACGGCCCCACGCCGCGCGACTACTCGCAGCGGACCCCGAAGAAGATGAAGGCCGCCGCCCTGCGCGGTGCCCTCACCGACCGGGCACGCAACTCGCGCATCCACGTCGTCACCGGCGTGCTTGAGGGTGGCGTCTCCACCAAGTCCGTCCGGACGCTGATCGGCAAGATCTCGGAGCGCAAGAACACGCTCCTGATCGTCGAGCGCTCCGACGAGGCCGCGTGGCTGTCCGCCCGCAACCTGCCCCAGGTGCACATCCTGGAGCCGGGCCAGCTGAACACGTACGACGTGATCCGCTCCGAGGACGTGGTCTTCACCCAGGCCGCCTTCGAGACCTTCGTGTCTGGCCCCCAGGCCAACGAGACCGAAGGGAGCGACGCCTGATGGCTGAGGCAACCGTCACCAGCAAGACCTTCACGGACCCGCACGACATCCTCGTCAAGCCGGTTGTTTCCGAGAAGAGCTACGCGCTGCTCGACGAGAACAAGTACACGTTCGTCGTCGACCCGCGTGCCAACAAGACTCAGATCAAGCAGGCCATTGAAACGGTCTTCTCGGTCAAGGTCACCGGGGTCAACACGATCAACCGGCAGGGCAAGCGCAAGCGCACCCGCACCGGTTTCGGCAAGCGCGCCAACACCAAGCGCGCCATCGTGACCCTTGCCGAGGGCAACCGTATCGACATCTTCGGCCAGGTCTCCTAACGGAGACCTCGGTCCGATATCGGACGAGGACTGAGAAATGGGTATCCGCAAGTACAAGCCGACGACTCCGGGCCGTCGTGGCTCCAGCGTCGCCGACTTCGTCGAGATCACGCGGTCCACGCCGGAGAAGTCGCTGGTCCGCCCTCTGCACAGCAAGGGTGGCCGTAACAACACCGGTCGTGTGACCGTCCGTCACCAGGGCGGTGGCCACAAGCGCGCCTACCGAGTGATCGACTTCCGTCGTCACGACAAGGACGGCGTGCCGGCGAAGGTCGCTCACATCGAGTACGACCCCAACCGCACCGCGCGCATCGCGCTCCTGCACTACGCGGACGGCGAGAAGCGCTACATCATCGCCCCGCGTGGCCTGTCGCAGGGCGACCGTGTCGAGAACGGCCCGGCCGCCGACATCAAGCCCGGCAACAACCTGGCGCTGCGCAACATCCCGGTCGGTACGACCATCCACGCCATCGAGCTGCGGCCCGGCGGCGGCGCGAAGTTCGCCCGCTCCGCGGGTGCCTCCGTGCAGCTGCTGGCGAAGGAGGGGGCCATGGCCCACCTCCGCATGCCGTCCGGCGAGATCCGTCTGGTCGACGTCCGCTGCCGCGCCACCATCGGCGAGGTCGGCAACGCCGAGCAGTCGAACATCAACTGGGGCAAGGCCGGCCGCCTGCGCTGGAAGGGCGTCCGCCCGACCGTCCGCGGTGTCGCGATGAACCCGGTTGACCACCCGCACGGTGGTGGTGAGGGCAAGACCTCCGGTGGTCGCCACCCGGTCAGCCCGTGGGGTCAGAAGGAGGGTCGTACTCGTTCTCCCAAGAAGGCGAGCAACAAGTACATCGTCCGCCGCCGCAAGACGAACAAGAAGCGCTAGGAGCGGGTTTAGATGCCGCGCAGTCTCAAGAAGGGGCCCTTCGTCGACGACCACCTGATCAAGAAGGTGGACGTACAGAACGAAGCAGGCACCAAGAACGTCATCAAGACCTGGTCCCGTCGCTCGATGATCGTCCCGGCCATGCTGGGCCACACGATCGCGGTGCACAACGGCAAGATCCACGTCCCGGTGTTCGTCACCGAGTCGATGGTCGGCCACAAGCTCGGCGAGTTCTCGCCGACGCGCACCTTCCGCGGCCACGTCAAGGACGACCGGAAGTCGAAGCGCCGCTAAGGCGGGGTGTGACCGATCATGACAGACACTGAAGGGACAACCATGGAAGCCAGGGCCCAGGCGCGGTACATCCGCGTCACGCCCATGAAGGCCCGCCGCGTGGTGGACCTCATCCGTGGCATGGATGCCACGGAGGCTCAGGCGGTCCTGCGTTTCGCCCCGCAGGCCGCGAGCGTGCCGGTGGGCAAGGTGCTGGACAGCGCCATTGCCAACGCCGCGCACAACTACGACCACAGTGACGCCAATTCGCTGTTCATCAGCGAGGCGTATGTGGATGAGGGTCCGACCCTGAAGCGGTTCCGGCCGCGTGCCCAGGGTCGCGCCTACCGCATCCGCAAGCGGACCAGCCACATCACCGTGGTCGTGAGCAGCAAGGAAGGAACCCGGTAATGGGCCAGAAGGTTAACCCGCATGGGTTCCGGCTCGGTATCACCACGGACTTCAAGTCCCGCTGGTACGCCGACAAGCTGTACAAGGACTACGTCAAGGAAGACGTCGCCATCCGCAGGATGCTGACGTCCGGCATGGAGCGCGCCGGCATCTCGAAGGTGGAGATCGAGCGCACCCGTGACCGTGTCCGTGTGGACATCCACACCGCTCGTCCGGGCATTGTCATCGGTCGCCGCGGCGCCGAGGCCGACAAGATCCGCGGCAAGCTGGAGAAGCTGACCGGCAAGCAGGTCCAGCTGAACATCCTCGAGGTCAAGAACCCCGAGGTGGACGCTCAGCTGGTGGCCCAGGCCGTCGCCGAGCAGCTCTCCTCCCGTGTCTCCTTCCGCCGTGCCATGCGCAAGAGCATGCAGTCGGCGATGAAGGCGGGCGCCAAGGGCATCAAGATCCAGTGCGGTGGCCGTCTCGGCGGCGCCGAGATGTCCCGCTCGGAGTTCTACCGCGAGGGCCGTGTGCCGCTGCACACGCTCCGCGCGAACGTCGAGTACGGCTTCTTCGAGGCCAAGACGACCTTCGGCCGTATCGGTGTGAAGGTCTGGATCTACAAGGGCGACGTCAAGAACATCGCCGAGGTCCGCGCCGAGAACGCCGCTGCCCGCGCCGGCAACCGTCCGGCCCGTGGTGGTTCCGACCGCCCGGCCGGCCGTGGTGGCCGCGGTGGCGAGCGTGGCGGTCGCGGTCGTAAGCCGCAGCAGAACGCCGGAGCCGAGGCCCCCAAGGCCGACGCCCCCGCCGCTGCTCCGGCTGAGAGCACCGGAACGGAGGCCTGACCGAAATGCTGATCCCCCGTAGGGTCAAGCACCGCAAGCAGCACCACCCCAAGCGCAGCGGTATGTCCAAGGGTGGTACGCAGGTTGCGTTCGGCGAGTACGGCATTCAGGCCCTCACTCCGGCGTACGTGACCAACCGCCAGATCGAGGCGGCCCGTATCGCGATGACCCGCCACATCAAGCGTGGCGGCAAGGTCTGGATCAACATCTACCCGGACCGCCCGCTGACCAAGAAGCCCGCCGAGACCCGCATGGGTTCCGGTAAGGGTTCCCCTGAGTGGTGGATCGCGAACGTCAAGCCCGGTCGGGTGATGTTCGAGCTGTCCTACCCGAACGAGAAGATTGCTCGTGAGGCGCTCACCCGCGCTGCTCACAAGCTTCCGATGAAGTGCCGCATCGTTCGGCGCGAGGCAGGTGAGGCGTGATGTCGGCCGGAACCAAGGCGTCCGAGCTGCGCGAGCTGGGCGGAGAGGAGCTTGTCAACAAGCTCCGCGAGGCCAAGGAAGAGCTGTTCAACCTCCGCTTCCAGGCGGCGACCGGGCAGCTCGAGAACCACGGCCGGCTGAAGGCCGTCCGCAAGGACATCGCCCGGATCTACACCCTGATGCGTGAGCGCGAGCTCGGCATCGAGACGGTGGAGAGCGCCTGATGAGCGAGAGCAACGTGACTGAAGAGAAGACCGCGCGCGGTTTCCGCAAGACCCGTGAGGGTCTGGTCGTCAGCGACAAGATGGACAAGACCGTCGTCGTCGCCGTTGAGGACCGTGTGAAGCACGCGCTGTACGGCAAGGTCATCCGCCGTACGAACAAGCTCAAGGCCCACGACGAGCAGAACGCTGCGGGCGTCGGCGACCGTGTCCTCCTCATGGAGACCCGGCCGCTGTCCGCGACGAAGCGCTGGCGCGTCGTCGAGATCCTTGAGAAGGCCAAGTAATTACCTGAGGGGTTTTCCTCAGGTCAGTTCCGCCAGGCTCGGCGAGGGGCTCCGCTAATCCGGACCCCTCGCCGGGAACCGGCAGACAAATCAGGAGATAGACGTGATCCAGCAGGAGTCGCGACTGCGTGTCGCCGACAACACTGGTGCCAAGGAGATCCTTTGCATCCGTGTTCTCGGTGGTTCCGGTCGCCGCTACGCGGGCATCGGTGACGTCATTGTCGCCACCGTCAAGGACGCGATCCCCGGTGGCAACGTGAAGAAGGGTGACGTCGTCAAGGCGGTCATCGTTCGCACCGTCAAGGAGCGCCGCCGCCAGGACGGCTCGTACATCCGCTTCGACGAGAACGCCGCCGTCATTCTGAAGAACGACGGCGACCCTCGCGGCACCCGTATCTTCGGCCCGGTCGGCCGTGAGCTGCGCGAGAAGAAGTTCATGAAGATCATCTCGCTCGCGCCGGAGGTGCTGTAAGCATGAAGATCAAGAAGGGCGACCTGGTCCAGGTCATCACCGGTAAGGACAAGGGCAAGCAGGGCAAGGTCATTCAGGCCATGCCCCGCGAGGACCGTGTCCTGGTCGAGGGTGTCAACCGGGTCAAGAAGCACACCAAGGCCGGTCAGACCGCTCGCGGTTCCCAGACCGGTGGGATCATCACCACCGAGGCCCCCATCCACGTGAGCAATGTTCAGCTCGTCGTGGAGAAGGACGGCAACAAGGTCGTGACCCGTGTCGGTTACCGCTTCGACGAAGAGGGCAACAAGATCCGCGTTGCCAAGCGGACGGGTGAGGACATCTGATGGCTACCACCACCACTCCGCGTCTCAAGACGAAGTACCGCGAGGAGATCAAGGGCAAGCTGCTTGAGGAGTTCTCGTACGAGAACGTCATGCAGGTTCCCGGCCTCGTCAAGATCGTGGTCAACATGGGTGTGGGCGACGCCGCCCGCGACTCCAAGCTGATCGACGGTGCCATCAAGGACCTCACCACGATCACCGGTCAGAAGCCGGCCGTCACCAAGGCCCGCAAGTCCATCGCGCAGTTCAAGCTGCGTGAGGGTCAGCCGATCGGTGCCCACGTCACGCTCCGTGGCGACCGCATGTGGGAGTTCCTGGACCGCACCCTGTCGCTCGCGCTTCCGCGCATCCGCGACTTCCGTGGTCTGTCCCCCAAGCAGTTCGACGGCCGTGGCAACTACACCTTCGGTCTCACGGAGCAGGTCATGTTCCACGAGATCGACCAGGACAAGATCGACCGCGTCCGGGGTATGGACATCACCGTGGTCACCACGGCGACCAACGACGCCGAGGGCCGCGCGCTCCTCCGTCACCTCGGCTTCCCGTTCAAGGAGGCGTGAGCCGTGGCGAAGAAGGCTCTCATTGCCAAGGCCGCCCGCAAGCCCAAGTTCGGCGTGCGTGCGTACACGCGCTGCCAGCGTTGCGGTCGTCCCCATTCCGTGTACCGCAAGTTCGGCCTCTGCCGTGTGTGCCTTCGTGAGATGGCGCACCGCGGCGAGCTGCCGGGCGTGACCAAGAGCTCCTGGTAATCCCCTAACAGGGAAGCAGGAGTCTCTCGGTAAGCAGAGGGCTGGCGGAAGCCCCGCACTTCATGCCGTAGGCTTGGAGGGTTGGGCGTCCGCCGCCCGTACGACTTACTACGCCGTAGGTCCCCGCGCCGCACCCGTCCCGCCCCTGTGTGGGGAGAGGGATGGCGCATACAGGAAACCCCGGCGAGAGAGGCCGAAGGCCAATTCATGACCATGACTGATCCCATCGCAGACATGCTGACGCGTCTGCGTAACGCGAACTCGGCGTACCACGACTCCGTCGTGATGCCGCACAGCAAGATCAAGTCGCACATCGCGGAGATCCTCCAGCAGGAGGGCTTCATCACGGGCTGGAAGGTCGAGGACGCCGAGGTCGGCAAGAACCTCGTCCTCGAGCTCAAGTTCGGCCCGAACCGTGAGCGCTCCATCGCGGGCATCAAGCGGATCTCGAAGCCGGGTCTCCGGGTGTACGCGAAGTCCACCAACCTGCCCAAGGTTCTCGGTGGCCTCGGCGTGGCGATCATCTCCACGTCGCACGGCCTCCTGACCGGCCAGCAGGCACAGAAGAAGGGCGTGGGTGGGGAAGTCCTCGCCTACGTCTGGTAGTCGGGAACGGAGGAATAGCCAATGTCGCGAATCGGCAAGCTCCCCATTCAGGTTCCCGCCGGTGTGGACGTCACCATCGATGGCCGTACGGTCGCGGTGAAGGGCCCCAAGGGGACCCTGAGCCACACCGTCGCCGCGCCGATCGAGATCGTTAAGGGTGAGGACGGCGTTCTCAGCGTCACCCGCCCGAACGACGAGCGTCAGAACAAGGCCCTTCACGGCCTGTCCCGCACGCTGGTGGCGAACATGATCACCGGTGTGACCACGGGGTACACGAAGGCGCTCGAAATCAGCGGTGTCGGTTACCGCGTCGCCGCGAAGGGCTCCAACCTGGAGTTCCAGCTCGGTTACAGCCACTCGATCCTGGTGGAGGCGCCCGAGGGCATCTCCTTCAAGGTCGAGTCGCCGACCAAGTTCTCGGTCGAGGGCATCGACAAGCAGAAGGTCGGCGAGGTCGCCGCGAACATCCGCAAGCTGCGGAAGCCCGACCCGTACAAGGCCAAGGGCGTCAAGTACGCGGGCGAGGTCATCCGCCGCAAGGTCGGAAAGGCGGGTAAGTAAGCCATGGCATACGGTGTCAAGATTGCTAAGGGCGACGCGTACAAGCGCGCCGCCATCAAGCGACGCCATATCCGCGTCCGCAAGCACGTCTCCGGTACGCCGGAGCGTCCGCGCCTGGTCGTGACGCGTTCCAACCGCAACATCGTGGCTCAGGTCATCGACGACATCGCGGGCCACACGCTCGCGTCGGCGTCGACCCTGGACGTCTCGATCCGCGGTGGCGAGGGCGACAAGAGCGCCCAGGCCAAGCAGGTCGGTGCCCTGGTCGCTGAGCGCGCCAAGGCCGCCGGCGTCGAGGCCGTCGTGTTCGACCGTGGTGGCAACAGGTACGCCGGGCGCATTGCCGCTCTGGCTGACGCCGCCCGCGAAGCCGGGCTGAAGTTCTAAGCCCCGGTTCCGGGACTAACGGACGTAACAGAGAGAGGTAAATCCAATGGCTGGACCCCAGCGCCGCGGAAGCGGTGCCGGTGGCGGCGAGCGGCGGGACCGGAAGGGCCGTGACGGCGGCGCAGCTGCCGCCGAGAAGACCGCGTACGTTGAGCGCGTTGTCGCGATCAACCGCGTCGCCAAGGTTGTCAAGGGTGGTCGTCGCTTCAGCTTCACCGCGCTCGTCGTGGTGGGCGATGGTGACGGCACCGTCGGTGTCGGTTACGGCAAGGCCAAGGAGGTGCCGGCCGCCATCGCCAAGGGTGTTGAGGAGGCCAAGAAGCACTTCTTCAAGGTCCCCCGTATCCAGGGCACCATCCCGCACCCCATCCAGGGTGAGAAGGCCGCGGGCGTCGTCCTGCTGAAGCCTGCTTCCCCCGGTACCGGTGTTATCGCCGGTGGCCCGGTGCGCGCCGTTCTGGAGTGCGCCGGCGTTCACGACATCCTGTCGAAGTCGCTCGGCTCCGACAACGCGATCAACATCGTGCACGCGACCGTGGCGGCCCTCAAGGGCCTGCAGCGTCCCGAGGAGATCGCGGCTCGCCGTGGTCTGCCCCTCGAGGACGTCGCCCCCGCGGCTCTCCTGCGGGCACGTGCGGGAGCGGGTGCGTAATGGCCCGCCTCAAGATCACGCAGACGAAGTCGTACATCGGCAGCAAGCAGAACCACCGCGACACGCTGCGCTCGCTGGGCCTCAAGCGGCTCAACGACGTGGTTGTCAAGGAGGACCGCCCCGAGTTCCGCGGAATGGTGCACACCGTCCGCCACCTCGTGACGGTTGAGGAGGTCGACTGACATGGCGGAGAACAACCCGCTGAGGGTCCACAACCTCCGTCCTGCCCCGGGCGCCAAGACCGCCAAGACCCGTGTGGGTCGTGGTGAGGCGTCCAAGGGTAAGACCGCTGGTCGTGGAACCAAGGGCACCAAGGCCCGTTACCAGGTTCCGGAGCGCTTCGAGGGCGGGCAGATGCCCCTCCACATGCGTCTCCCGAAGCTCAAGGGCTTCAAGAACCCGTTCCGCACCGAGTACCAGGTTGTCAACCTGGAGAAGCTCGCCGTTCTCTACCCCGAGGGTGGAGAGGTCACGGTGGCCGATCTGGTCGCCAAGGGTGCGGTTCGCAAGAACCAGCTCGTCAAGGTCCTGGGCCAGGGCGAGATCTCCGTGGCGCTGACGGTGACGGTTGACTCCGTTTCCGGCTCCGCCAAGGAGAAGATCGCTGCCGCTGGCGGCAGCGTCACCGAGCTCGTCTGAGACCAGTTCGGTGGCTAAAGGCTGAAACATCCGACCGGGGATGCCCTCTCAAATGGGGCATCCCCGGTTGGTCGTTCCTAGGGGGGCACCGTCGCCGGTAAGGTGGCGTGCACTGTTGCTGTAAAGATGCGGGGGCTCTGCCCTCGTGCCCGTAAGGTCCGCTTCCGCAGGGGCCGTATGGGATTGCCTGATTCGTATTCGTCGATCCTCAAGACCGTCACCTCTGACGCAGTAGCGCGGGGGTCGCAGGAGGCACCGTGCTCACCGCGTTCGCCCGGGCGTTCAAGACGCCCGACCTGCGCAAGAAGCTGCTCTTCACGCTCGGCATCATCGTGCTGTACAGGATCGGGTCACACATCCCGGTTCCCGGCATCGATTACCAGAACGTACAGATCTGTGTCAAACAGGCTTCAGAGAGCAACAACAGCCTGTTCGGCCTGGTGAATATGTTCAGTGGCGGCGCGCTGCTGCAGATCACCATCTTCGCGCTGGGCATCATGCCGTACATCACGGCGAGCATCATCCTGCAGCTGCTGACCGTGGTCATTCCGCGGCTGGAGGCCCTCAAGAAGGAGGGCCAGTCCGGCACCGCGAAGATTACCCAGTACACCCGCTATCTCACGGTCGCCCTCGCCGTGCTCCAGGGCACCGGCCTGGTGGCGACGGCCCGCAGCGGTGCGCTGTTCAGCGGCTGCCAAGTGGCCAATCAGATCGTGCCGGACCGATCAATCTTCACAACGATCATCATGGTGACCACCATGACCGCCGGTACCGCCGCCACCATGTGGCTCGGTGAGCTGATCACCGACCGCGGTATCGGCAACGGAATGTCGATCCTGATGTTCATCTCGATCGCCGCCGGCTTCCCCGGCGCGCTGTGGGCCATCAAGGAGAGCGGCAAGCTCGCCCAGGGCTGGATCGAGTTCGGCACCGTCATCCTGATCGGCTTTGTGATGGTGGGCCTGGTCGTCTTTGTGGAACAGGCCCAGCGCCGAATCCCGGTCCAGTACGCCAAGCGCATGATCGGCCGCCGGTCCTACGGCGGTACGTCCACCTACATCCCGCTCAAGGTGAACCAGGCGGGTGTCATTCCCGTCATCTTCGCCTCGTCGCTGCTGTACATTCCGGCGCTGGTCGCCCAGTTCTCCAGCGGTACGTCCGGCTGGAAGACCTTCATCGAGTCGTACTTCGTCAAGGGCGACCACCCCTACTACATCACCGCGTACTTCCTCCTGATCGTGTTCTTCGCGTTCTTCTATGTCGCGATCTCGTTCAACCCCGAGGAAGTCGCGGACAACATGAAGAAGTATGGTGGCTTCATCCCGGGAATCCGGGCAGGTCGACCTACTGCCGAGTATCTGAGCTACGTGCTCAACAGGATCACTTGGCCGGGCTCGCTGTACCTGGGTCTGATTGCTCTCGTCCCGACGATGGCGTTGGCAGGCTTCGGAGGCGCTAACCAGAACTTCCCGTTCGGCGGGACGAGCATCCTCATCATCGTGGGTGTGGGTCTGGAGACCGTGAAGCAGATCGAGAGCCAGCTCCAGCAGCGCAATTACGAAGGGTTCCTCCGCTGATGCGAATCGTCCTCGTCGGGCCACCCGGTGCCGGCAAGGGAACGCAGGCTGCGTACCTTGCCGAGAACCTGTCGATCCCGCACATCTCAACGGGCGACCTCTTCCGTGCCAATATCAGCAAAGGCACCGACCTCGGTCGGCAGGCCAAGTCCTACATGGACGCGGGAGAGCTGGTGCCCGATGAGGTCACCATCGGCATGGCCAAGGACCGGATGGAACAGCCGGACGCCGGGAACGGCTTCCTGCTCGACGGCTTCCCTCGCAATGTCTCGCAGGCCGAGGCGCTCGACGCGATGCTGAAGTCCGAGGGCATGACGCTCGACGCGGTGCTGGACCTGGAGGTCCCCGAGGACGAGGTCGTGAAGCGGATCGCGGGCCGCCGCATCTGCCGCAACGACTCCAGCCATGTCTTCCATGTCACCTACTCGCCCCCGCGGCAGGACGGTGTCTGCGACACCTGCGGTGGCGCTCTGTATCAGCGCGACGACGACTCCGAGGAGACCGTCCGCAAGCGCCTGGAGGTCTACCACACCCAGACCGAGCCGATCATCGACTACTACCGGGGCCAGGGCCTCGTGGTGACGATCTCGGCGCTGGGGAAGGTCACCGATGTGACCGGCCGGGCGATGGAAGCACTGAACAAGCCCGAGAGCGCCTGACCAGGGCGCGCGGGATCAGCTGAACGACGTGAACGGCCGTGGTGTCCGAGCGACACCGCGGCCGTCCGCGTGGGGCGGGGCCCTCGGCCTTCGCCGATAATTGAGGCGACCCGGCACACGGGGAACCGAAGCGGAGCGCGATCACCTCCGCGAGACGGCGGCCGTCCGGCCGCACAGAGGGAGAAGGCAAGGCCATGGTGCAGATCAAGACCCCGGAGCAGATCGCGAAGATGCGCGAGGCGGGGCTGGTCGTCGCCGCGATCCATGCCGCGACCCGCGAAGCCGCCGTCCCCGGCGCCACCACCCGCGACCTGGACGAGGTGGCCCGCAAGGTCATCGCCGACCACGGCGCGAAGTCGAACTTCCTGGGGTACGGCGGGTTCCCCGCCACCATCTGCACCTCGGTCAACGAGGTCGTGGTCCACGGCATCCCCGACGACAAGACCGTCCTCAAGGACGGCGACCTCCTCTCCATCGACGCCGGCGCGATCATCGACGGCTGGCACGGGGACGCCGCCTTCACCGTCTTCGTCGGCACCGGTCACGCCCCGGAGCTGGTCGAGCTGTCCCGGGTGACCGAGGAGTCCATGTGGGCCGGGATCGCCGCCATGAAGCCCGGCAACCGGCTGGTGGACGTCTCCCGCGCCATCGAGACGTACATCCGCCGCCAGCCGAAGCCCGGCGGCGGCCGGTACGGGATCGTCGAGGACTACGGCGGCCACGGCATCGGCACCGAGATGCACATGGACCCGCATCTGCTGAACTATGTCGCCCGCAAGCGCGGCAAGGGCCCCAAGCTGGTCCCCGGCTTCTGTCTGGCGATCGAGCCGATGGTCTCGCTGGGCACGCCGCTGACCGAGGTGCTCTCCGACGACTGGACCGTGATCACCACGGACGGGACCTGGTCCTCCCACTGGGAGCACTCCGTCGCCGTCACCGAGGAGGGCCCCCTCGTGCTCACCTCGCCCGACTGCGGCCGGGCCAAGCTCGCCGAGCTGGGGATCACGGCGGCGCCCGACCCCCTCGGCTGAGACGCTCCCCGGCTCTCCCCCCCGCCGGGATTTCTCCGGCGGGGGTTCTTTCCGGACCGGATGGCGTAAGGATCACCCCGGATGGGCAGACATCCCTGATTCGTCTTTTCGGATGGCCTGACGTAGACTGATGCGTCGGCTCTCGTGTACCCGTGTGTCTGCACACGGCGGCGGGAGTCGATCAAGGTAGCCGATTCGAAGGGCGAAGCGTGGCCAAGAAGCAAGGTGCCATCGAGATCGAGGGCACCGTGATCGAGTCCCTCCCGAACGCGATGTTCAAGGTGGAGCTTCAGAACGGTCACAAGGTCCTCGCGCACATCTCCGGCAAGATGCGGATGCACTACATCCGTATCCTCCCGGACGACAGGGTCGTGGTGGAGCTGTCTCCGTACGACCTGACGCGTGGCCGGATCGTCTACCGGTACAAGTAGATCTTGTCGCGCCCTTCCCGGGTTCCGGGGCGGGTGTCGGCACTGACCCGGAGAACCTGACATCCCATGAAGGTCAAGCCGAGCGTCAAGAAGATCTGCGACAAGTGCAAGGTGATCCGCCGTCACGGCCGGGTCATGGTCATCTGCGACAACCTGCGCCACAAGCAGCGCCAGGGCTGACGCACGCCAACCTGCACTACCGCAGTTCTTCGCGCGACGCGAGCAAACGTACATACGCAGAACCCGCCCAGCCCGCAAGGGCCGGCGACACCTCCGGCGGGGGCCGGGGACCCGGACGTACCACTCCACTTTCCGTGGGGTCGGCGGTCGGGACAGGTTCTGTGGAAGACCCCCGAAAACACAGGAGCCGTTGAATGGCACGCGTTTCCGGTGTCGACATCCCGCGCGAAAAGCGCGTGGAGATCGCACTCACCTACGTCTTCGGTATCGGGCGCACCCGGTCCAAGGAGATCCTCGCCTCGACCGGCGTGAACCCGAACACCCGCGTTCGTGACCTGGCCGAAGAGGACCTGGTCAAGATCCGCGAGTACGTGGACGCCAACCTCCGCACCGAGGGTGACCTCCGGCGTGAGGTGCAGGCCGACATCCGCCGCAAGGTCGAGATCGGCTGCTACCAGGGTCTCCGTCACCGTCGCGGCCTGCCCGTCCACGGTCAGCGCACCAGCACGAACGCCCGTACCCGCAAGGGCCCGCGTCGCGCCATCGCCGGCAAGAAGAAGCCGGGCAAGAAGTAGTCCTCAGCGGACGCTGCGGATGCCGGGGGGCGACCCCCGGGCCCCGCACAGCCAAGCGGTCTTCGCTGTAGGACCGACCACCTCCCGTAGGAGATATAGATGCCCCCCAAGGGTCGTCAGGGCGCTGCCAAGAAGGTGCGCCGCAAGGAAAAGAAGAACGTCGCTCACGGCCACGCGCACATCAAGAGCACGTTCAACAACACCATCGTCTCGATCACGGACCCCTCGGGCAACGTGATCTCCTGGGCCTCCGCCGGCCACGTCGGCTTCAAGGGCTCGCGCAAGTCCACCCCCTTCGCCGCGCAGATGGCCGCCGAGTCGGCCGCCCGCCGCGCGCAGGAGCACGGCATGCGCAAGGTCGACGTCTTCGTCAAGGGTCCCGGCTCCGGCCGTGAGACCGCGATCCGCTCGCTCCAGGCCACGGGCCTGGAGGTCGGCTCGATCCAGGACGTCACCCCCACGCCGCACAACGGCTGCCGTCCGCCGAAGCGCCGCCGCGTCTGAGGCAGGCCAAGGCCGGGACGGTGTTCGCTGCCGGGGGTGTGGGGGTTGCCCCCCTCATACCGCGGCACGGCTGCCGTCCGCCGAAGCGCCGCCGCGTCTGACGCGTTCGCGTTTCGCTGGAGTGTCCGGGCGGTACGGCCCCCTTTCGGGGCGTACCGCCCGTACCCTTGTCACACATATGTCGGGCGTCAAATAGCGGGCGCCCCCGACTGAAGGACCGATACACATGCTGATCGCTCAGCGCCCCTCGCTGACCGAAGAGGTCGTGGACGAGTACCGCTCCCGGTTCGTTATCGAGCCGCTCGAGCCGGGCTTCGGCTACACCCTCGGCAACTCCCTCCGCCGCACCCTCCTCTCCTCGATCCCGGGTGCGGCCGTCACGTCCATCCGTATCGACGGTGTCCTGCACGAGTTCACCACCGTGCCGGGTGTCAAGGAGGACGTGACCGACCTCATTCTCAACATCAAGCAGCTGGTCGTCTCCTCGGAGCACGACGAGCCCGTCGTGATGTACCTGCGCAAGCAGGGCCCCGGGCTGGTCACCGCCGCCGACATCGCGCCCCCGGCCGGTGTCGAGGTGCACAACCCCGACCTGGTGCTCGCCACGCTGAACGGCAAGGGCAAGCTGGAGATGGAGCTGACCGTCGAGCGCGGTCGCGGCTATGTCTCCGCCGTCCAGAACAAGCAGGTGGGCCAGGAGATCGGCCGTATCCCGGTCGACTCCATCTACTCCCCGGTCCTCAAGGTCACCTACAAGGTCGAGGCGACCCGAGTCGAGCAGCGCACCGACTTCGACAAGCTGATCGTCGACGTCGAGACCAAGCAGGCGATGCGTCCCCGTGACGCCATGGCCTCCGCCGGCAAGACCCTGGTCGAGCTGTTCGGTCTCGCCCGCGAGCTGAACATCGACGCCGAGGGCATCGACATGGGCCCGTCCCCCACGGACGCCGCCCTCGCCGCCGATCTGGCGCTGCCGATCGAGGAGCTGGAGCTGACGGTCCGCTCCTACAACTGCCTCAAGCGTGAGGGCATCCACTCGGTGGGCGAGCTCGTCGCCCGCTCCGAGGCGGACCTGCTCGACATCCGCAACTTCGGCGCCAAGTCGATCGACGAGGTCAAGGCGAAGCTGGCCGGCATGGGCCTGGCGCTCAAGGACAGCCCGCCCGGATTCGACCCGACCGCCGCCGCCGACGCCTTCGGCGCCGACGACGACGCGGACGCCGGTTTCGTGGAGACCGAGCAGTACTGATCCACCTCCGGCGGGGTGCGCGGGATCTCCCGGGCGCCCCGCCCGGAAAGCCTTCCCACGGGCAGCCGCCCGCGGGGAACTGACACCGGTACCTGACACGGCCGGTGCAGCACACAAGGAGAAACACCATGCCGAAGCCCGCCAAGGGTGCCCGTCTGGGCGGCAGCGCCGCGCACGAGCGTCTGCTCCTCGCGAACCTCGCGAAGCAGCTGTTCGAGCACGGCCGCATCAGGACGACCGAGGCCAAGGCCCGCCGCCTGCGTCCGGTCGCCGAGCGCCTGATCACCAAGGCGAAGAAGGGCGACATCCACAACCGTCGCCTGGTCCTCGCGACGATCACGGACAAGAGCATCGTGCACACGCTCTTCACCGAGATCGCCCCGCGTTACGCCGAGCGCCCGGGTGGCTACACCCGTATCACCAAGGTCGGCAACCGCCGTGGTGACAACGCGCGCATGGCCGTGATCGAGCTGGTCGAGGGCGAGATCGCCAAGAAGGCCACCGTCGCCGAGGCCGAGGCCGCCGCCAAGCGCGCGGTCAAGGAGGACGCCCTCAAGAAGGAGGACGCGCCCGTCGAGGACGCGCCCGCCGAGACCGCCGAGGACGCCAAGCCGGCCGAGGAGCCCAAGGCCTGACCTTGGCTCGCGCAGTCGGTGAACGGGTCCGCTCCCTCCGGGGAGCGGGCCCGTTCCGCTTGTCGGGAGGCCGGTCCGGGGCTCTCCGGGGCTCTGAGAGGATCTGTGGCGTGAGTGATGATGTGGAGCCCGGTGCGGTCAGGGTCCGGCTGGATCTGTCGTACGACGGGAAGGACTTCTCCGGGTGGGCCAAGCAGGCCGGCGGGCGGCGCACCGTCCAGGGGGAGATCGAGGACGCGCTGCGGACCGTGACCCGGTCCTCCCGGACGTATGAGCTGACCGTCGCCGGACGCACCGACGCGGGGGTGCACGCGCGCGGGCAGGTGGCCCATGTCGATCTTCCGGCCGAGGTGTGGGACGAGCACCGCGAGAAGCTGCTGAAGCGGCTCTCCGGGCGGCTGGCGCGCGATGTGCGGATCTGGCGGGTCGCCGAGGCGCCCGCGGGCTTCAACGCCCGGTTCTCGGCCGTCTGGCGGCGGTACGCCTACCGGGTGACCGACCACCCCGGAGGGGTCGACCCGCTGCTGCGCGGCCATGTGCTCTGGCACGACTGGCCGCTGGACGTGGACGCCATGAACGAGGCGGCGGCCGGCCTGGTGGGCGAGCACGACTTCGCCGCGTACTGCAAGAGGCGCGAGGGCGCGACCACCATCCGCACCCTCCAGCGGCTCTCCTGGGAGCGGGACGCCGACGGGATCGTCACCGCGACCGTGCGGGCCGACGCCTTCTGCCACAACATGGTGCGGTCGCTGGTCGGCGCGCTGCTCTTCGTCGGCGACGGGCACCGGCCGGCGAGCTGGCCCGCGAAGGTGCTGGCCGCCGGGGTGCGGGACTCGGCGGTGCATGTGGTGCGGCCCCACGGGCTCACCCTGGAGGAGGTCGGCTACCCGGCCGACGAGCTGCTGGCGGCCCGGAATCTGGAAGCCCGCAACCGGCGCTCGCTCCCGGGCGCGGCCGGCGGCCCCGGCTCAGCCGGCGGGCTCGGCGACTGCTGCTGAGGCCTGGGCGTTCCCCCGGCGGACGATCTGGCGGAAGACGAACTCCGTCAGATCCTCCTTGGCGCGGTAGGCCCGCTTGTCGCCGGTGGTGACGGAGGTGCCGGTGGTGTACCCGGTGGCCGTGAAGTAGGCGTACCGCCCGTAGGAGTTGGACGTGAAGAGGCAGGCCGGGCCGCCCTTGCAGAAGACGGGGACGCCGGAGCCGCTCAGCGGGGCGATGTTGCCGGTGGACTGGCGGGCGGCCTTCTTCGCCTCGGCCTCCCGGCCGAAGACCGCGACACCGACCGTGACCGCGACGCCGTCCTTGGTGTAGGTGGCGCGGAAGACCTGGTCGCAGCCGTTGCGCGCCAGGACGGTGCCCAGTCCGCCCTGGGTGGCCGCGGCACAGCTCCCGGCCCGGCCGGCCGGACCCTTCGCGTACGCCCGGTCGCCCATGGTCAGCTTCCGGCCGGGGAAGAGGGTGTCCGCGGTCAGCGGCGCGGTGTCCTTCTCCTCGCTGGAGATGAAGTCCTTGGGGTCGGGTGCCTCGGGCGGGGCGACGGAGGAGAACTCCGGCTCGGGCCGGGAGGAGTCGCTCGGCAGCTCCTGCGGGCCGGGCAGCTCACTGGCGCCGGCCCGCGGCGACTTCCCGTCGCTGCCGCTGGAGCGGACGATCGCGGTGGCGACCAGGGAGACGATCGCGATGGTCGCGAGCGCCCCGCCGCCCAGCAGCAGCATCCGCCTGCGGCGGCTGCGGGCCGCCGAGGCGTCGGCGAGCGCGGCCCAGTCGGGGGTGGAGCCGGCCCCCTGGTGCGGCGGCCCTCCCGTGCCCGAGGGGCCAGAGGACCCGGGTGCGCCCTGCCGGGAGTGGTACGGATTCTCGTCCTGCCCGCCGGAGCCCCACTGGGGTCCCCCCTGCCCAAAGCTCATGCCGCGCATCCTAAACCGGTTGGGCGCCGGGGGGCCCGGAGGACAGAATCGGGGTATGGGACATCTGGAAGCGGCACATCTTGAGTACTACCTCCCCGACGGGCGGGTGCTGCTCGGCGACGCCTCGTTCCGGGTGGGTGAGGGCGCGGTGGTCGCGCTCGTCGGGGCGAACGGGGCCGGCAAGACGACCCTGCTGCGGCTGATCGCGGGCGAGCTGCGGCCGCACGGCGGCTCGGTGACGGTCAGCGGCGGTCTCGGGGTGATGCGCCAGTTCATCGGCTCGGTGCGGGACGAGCGGACCGTGCGCGATCTGCTGGTGTCCCTGGCCCAGCCCCGGGTGCGCGACGCGGCGAAGGCGGTCGACGAGGCCGAGCATCTGATCATGACGGTGGACGACGAGTCCGCGCAGATGCGGTACGCGCAGGCGCTGAGCGACTGGGCGGAGGCGCGGGGGTACGAGTCGGAGACCGTCTGGGACATGTGCACGATGGCCGCGCTGGGCGTCCCGTACGAGCGGGCGCAGTGGCGGGAGCTGCGGACCCTCAGCGGCGGCGAGCAGAAGCGGCTGGCGCTGGAGGCGCTGCTGCGGGGGCCCGAGGAGGTGCTGCTGCTGGACGAGCCGGACAACTATCTGGACGTGCCCGGCAAGCGCTGGCTGGAGGAGCGGCTGAAGGAGACCCGCAAGACCGTGCTCTTCGTCTCCCACGACCGGGAGCTGCTGGCGCGCACGGCGGAGAAGATCGTCTCGGTGGAGCCCAGCCCGGCGGGGTCGGACGTCTGGGTGCACGGCGGCGGATTCGGTACGTACCACGAGGCGCGCGCGGAGCGGTTCGCCCGGTTCGAGGAGCTGGGGCGCCGCTGGGAGGAGAAGCGGGCGCAGCTCAAGCGGCTGGTCCTGGACATGCAGCAGTACGCGGCGCGCAGTGACGAAATGGCCTCGCGCTACCAGGCGGCGAAGACCCGGCTGCGGAAGTTCGAGGAGGCGGGGCCGCCGCCCGAGCCGCCGCGCAAGCAGGAGATCACGATGCGGCTGCGCGGCGGGCGCACCGGGGTGCGGGCGGTGACCTGTGAGCGGCTGGAGCTGACCGGTCTGATGAAACCGTTCGATCTGGAGGTCTTCTACGGCGAGCGGGTCGCGGTGCTGGGGTCGAACGGCTCGGGGAAGTCGCACTTCCTGCGGCTGCTCGCGGGTGAGGGCACGGTGGCGCACACGGGTGCGTGGAAGCTGGGAGCCCGGGTGACGCCGGGCCATTTCGCGCAGACGCACGCCCATCCGGAGCTGCTGGGCCGGCCCCTGGTCGAGATCCTCTGGGCCGAGTACGCCAAGGACCGGGGCGGCGCGATGTCGGTGCTGCGGCGGTACGAGCTGGAGCGGCAGGGGGACCAGCCCTTCGACAAGCTCTCCGGCGGGCAGCAGGCGCGCTTCCAGATCCTGCTCCTGGAGCTCCAGGGCACCACCGCGCTGCTGCTGGACGAGCCGACGGACAACCTCGACCTGGAGTCGGCGGAGGCGCTCCAGGAGGGCCTGGAGGCCTATGAGGGGACGGTGCTGGCGGTGACCCACGATCGCTGGTTCGCGCGCAGTTTCGACCGCTATCTGGTCTTCGGCTCGGACGGGGTGGTGCGGGAGACCGAGGGGCCCGTCTGGGACGAGCGGCGGGTGGAGCGGGCCCGCTGACCGGGCTTCCCGGGCCCCCGGCGCGCGGGCTCGCGGAGCGGCTCCGGGGGGTGTCCGCGCAGGTGCGGGGAGTGGGGGCGCGGCCGGCGTTTTGACCCGTCCGGCGGTGCGCGGGTAAGCTGCTGCTTCGTTATGCGTATTGGCTTGCTCTATCTCACGTGAGGGGCCCTTACGCCGGTCCACCGGCCGATGACCAGCGGCGGTGCTCGGGTTGCGTCCCCGAAGTGCTGCCAGTGCTGTTGTGATTGTCCGGCTGGCCTTGTCAGGACCCGCTCCCCGTGCCTCCGGGCCCAGGGAGACCCACTCACTGAAGAAGCGAAGGCTACGACCGTGCGTACGTACAGCCCCAAGCCCGGCGATGTCACGCGCCAGTGGCACATCATCGACGCGCAGGACATCGTCCTGGGCCGTCTGGCGACTACGGCAGCGAACCTCCTCCGGGGCAAGCACAAGCCGATCTACGCCCCCCACATGGACATGGGCGACTTCGTCATCATCATCAACGCCGAGAAGGTTCACCTCTCCGGCAACAAGAAGACCCAGAAGATGGCGTACCGCCACTCCGGCTACCCGGGCGGTCTGCGCTCCGTCCGCTACGACGAGCTGCTGGCCAAGAGCCCCGAGAAGGCCGTGGAGAAGGCCATCAAGGGCATGATCCCCAAGAACACCCTGGGCCGTCAGATGCTCTCGAAGCTGAAGGTCTACGCGGGTGAGAACCACCCGCACGCTGCTCAGCAGCCGGTCCCGTTCGAGATCACCCAGGTCGCGCAGTAGTTCCGGCCATCCCCTAAGACGAAAAGAATCTGAGGAATATCGTGGCCGAGACCACCGCTGAAGCCCCCGTCGTCGAGGGCGAAGAGACCTACGCCGAGGTCACCACCTTCGAGTCGGAGGTGCCCGTCGAGGGCGAGTACACCTCCGAGTCCCTGGCCTCCCGGTTCGGCGACCCGCAGCCGGCCGCCGGCCTGGGCCGCCGCAAGAACGCCATCGCCCGTGTCCGGATCGTTCCGGGCACCGGCAAGTGGAAGATCAACGGCCGCACCCTTGAGGACTACTTCCCCAACAAGGTGCACCAGCAGGAAGTCAACGAGCCCTTCAAGGTGCTGGAGCTCGACGACCGCTACGACGTCATCGCCCGTATCTCGGGTGGCGGTGTCTCCGGTCAGGCCGGTGCCCTGCGCCTCGGCGTGGCCCGTGCGCTGAACGAGGCGGACGTGGACAACAACCGCGCGCCGCTGAAGAAGGCCGGCTTCCTGAGCCGCGACGACCGTGCGGTCGAGCGCAAGAAGGCCGGTCTGAAGAAGGCCCGTAAGGCTCCGCAGTACAGCAAGCGTTAATCGCCTGCTCGGTCTGCACTGTACGTACGCCCCGGCAGCACTCCGTGCTGCCGGGGCGTACGTCTTTCCCTGCCCGGGCGGTGATCGCGCCCATTTACCACGGCCCGGAGCACGCGTTTTCCACCACCTCGGGCGTAGAACGGGCATGAAGCGTTCATAGGCTTGCTTTTTCGGAGCATCACGGACCAATTTCGGAGGACAGCTGTGGGACGACTCTTCGGCACGGACGGTGTGCGCGGTGTCGCCAACGCGGATCTGACGGCGGAGCTGGCACTCGGCCTCTCGGTCGCCGCCGCGCATGTGCTCGCCGAGGCGGGAACCTTCGCGGGACACCGGCCGACCGCCGTGGTCGGGCGTGATCCACGGGCGTCGGGGGAGTTCCTGGAGGCCGCCGTGGTGGCGGGTCTGGCGAGCGCCGGGGTGGATGTGCTGCGCGTCGGCGTGCTGCCGACGCCCGCGGTGGCGTATCTGACCGGCGCGCTCGGCGCCGACTTCGGCGTGATGCTCTCCGCCAGCCACAACGCCATGCCGGACAACGGCATCAAGCTTCTCGCGCGCGGCGGGCACAAGCTCGCCGACGAGCTGGAGGAGCGCATCGAGACGGTGTACGAGCAGCACCGGACGGGTGCTCCCTGGGACCGGCCCACCGGGGCGGGCGTGGGGCGGGTCACCGACTACGACGAGGGTGTCGAGCGGTACGTGACCCACCTCGCCGCTGTGGTGCCCAACCGGCTCGACGGGCTGAAGGTCGTCCTGGACGAGGCGCACGGCGCGGCCTCCCGGGTCTCGCCCGAGGCGTTCACCCGGGCCGGGGCCGAGGTCGTGACCATCGGCGCGGAGCCGGACGGGCTCAACATCAACGACGGCTGCGGCTCGACCCACCTGGACCAGCTGAAGGCGGCGGTGCTGGTGCACGGCGCGGACCTCGGCATCGCGCACGACGGGGACGCGGACCGCTGCCTCGCGGTCGACGGCGCGGGCGAGGAGGTCGACGGCGACCAGATCCTCGCGGTGCTGGCGCTGGCGATGCGCGAGGCGGGGACGCTCCGGGGGAACACCGTGGTCGGGACCGTGATGTCCAACCTCGGGTTCAAGATCGCGATGGAGCGGGAGGGGGTGGAGCTGGTGCAGACGGCGGTGGGGGACCGGTACGTCCTGGAGTCGATGAAGCAGCACGGGTACGCGCTCGGGGGCGAGCAGTCCGGGCATGTGATCATCCTGGACCACGCGACCACCGGCGACGGCACCCTCACCGGTCTGCTGCTGGCGGCCCGGGTGGCGGCGACCGGGCGCTCCCTGGCGGAGCTGGCCTCGGTGATGGACCGGCTGCCGCAGGTGCTGATCAATGTGCCGGACGTGGACAAGTCGCGGGTGCACACGTCGGCGGAGCTGGCGAACGCGGTGGCGGAGGCGGAGCGGGAGCTGGGGGCGACGGGGCGGGTGCTGCTGCGCCCGTCGGGGACGGAGCCGCTGGTCCGCGTGATGGTGGAGGCGGCCGACATCGAACAGGCCCGCGCGGTGGCGGGGCGCTTGGCGGACGCGGTGAAGTCCGCCCTGGGGTAGCCCTCCGGGGGGCGCGGTGAGGGCGCCTGTGCCCCGGGGGCCTCGCATGGTGCGGGGTCCTGTGGCACGGGGTCCGTCCTCAAGCGCCGGGCGGGCTGGGAAACCTCAGCCTCGCCGGCGTTTGAGGCGCGGGGTTCGGGGCGGAGCCCTGACCGGGGCTTGTATGGTGCGGGGTTCTGTGGCACGGGGTCCGTCCTCAAGCGCCGGACGGGCTGGGTTTTGGGTGCTCGGGCACTTGTGCGGCGGAAGCCGTCCTCAATCGCCGGACGGGCTGGGTTTTGGGTGCTCGGGCACCTGTGCGGCGGAAGCTGTCCTCAATCGCCGGGCGGGTCGGGAAACTCAGCCTCGCCGGCGTTTGAGGCGCGAGGGTCAGGACTCGGCGATGACCACCGCCGAGGCCACCCCGGCGTCATGGCTCAGCGAGATGTGCCACGACCTCACCCCCAGCGCCTCCGCCCTCGCCGCCACCGTCCCCGACACCCGCAGCCTCGGCCTCCCGCTCTCCTCCACGTACACCTCCGCGTCCGTCCAGTGCAGCCCCGCCGGCGCGCCCAGCGCCTTCGCCACCGCTTCCTTCGCGGCGAAACGCGCCGCCAGCGAGGCATAGCCGCGCCGCTCCCCGCTGGGCAGCAGCAGCTCCCGCTCCAGGAAGAGCCGGGCCGCCAGCCCGGGTGTCCGTCTCAGCGACGCCGCGAACCGGTCGATCTCCGCGACATCGATCCCCACCCCAATGATCATCCGCTCACTCCACCGTCACCGACTTGGCCAGATTCCTCGGCTGGTCGACCTCATTGCCGCGCGCGGTCGCCAGCTCGCACGCGAAGACCTGCAGGGGCACGGTCGCCACCAGCGGCTGGAGCAGCGCCGGCACCGCCGGCACCCGGACCAGATGGTCCGCGTACGGCACCACCTCCTCGTCCCCCTCCTCCGCGATCACGATCGTCCGCGCGCCCCGCGCCCGGATCTCCTGGATGTTGGAGATCAGTTTGTCGTGCAGCACCGGCCCTCCGCACGGCGACGGCATCACCACCACCACCGGCAGATCCTCCTCGATCAGCGCGATCGGCCCGTGCTTCAGCTCTCCCGCCGCGAACCCCTCCGCGTGCATGTACGCCAGCTCCTTCAGCTTCAGCGCCCCCTCCAGCGCCACCGGATGGCCCACATGGCGCCCGAGGAAGAGCACCGTGTCCTTCCCGGCCAGCGAACGCGCCAGCTCCCGCACCGGCTCCATGGTGCCCAGCAGCCGCGCCACCGCCTCCGGGACCTCCGCCAGTTCGCGGATGACGGCCCGGACCTCGGCCGGGGTCCGGGCGCCGCGCGTCTGCCCCAGATACAGCGCCACCAGATAGCAGGCCACGAGCTGGGTCAGAAACGCCTTGGTGGACGCGACGGCGACCTCGGGCCCCGCGTGCGTGTAGAGCACCGCGTCCGACTCCCGGGGGATCGTGGACCCGTTGGTGTTGCAGACCGCGAGCACCCGGGCGCCCTGCTCCCGCGCGTGGCGCAGCGCCATCAGGGTGTCCATGGTCTCCCCGGACTGGGAGATCGCGATCACCAGCGTCCGCCGGTCCAGGATGGGGTCCCGGTAGCGGAACTCGCTCGCCAGCTCCACCTCGCACGGGACCCGGGCCCAGTGCTCGACGGCGTACTTCGCGATCAGTCCGGCGTGGAAGGCGGTCCCGCACGCCACGACGACGACCTTGGTGGCCTCCCGCAGCGCGGAGACCGGGATGCGCACCTCGTCGAGCGTCAGCGACCCCGTGTCGTCGACCCGGCCGAGGAGCGTATCGGCCATGGCCCGGGGCTGCTCGGCGATCTCCTTGAGCATGAAGTGATCATGACCCCCCTTCTCCGCGGCCGATGCGTCCCAGTCCACGTGGTACGACCGCACATCCGCCGGAGCGCCGTCGAAGCCGGTGACCCGCACGCCGTCCCGCCGCAGCTCCACCACCTGGTCCTGACCCAGCTCGATCGCGGACCTCGTATGGGCGATGAACGCGGCCACATCCGACGCGAGAAAGGACTCACCCTCCCCAACGCCCACCACCAGCGGCGAGTTCCGGCGCGCGCCGACCACCACACCCGGCTCGTCCGCGTGCACCGCGACCAGCGTGAAGGCGCCCTCCAGCCGCCGGCACACCTGCCGCATCGCCTCCGCCAGATCCCCGCACGCCGAGAACGCCTCGGCCAGCAGATGCGAGACCGCCTCCGTGTCCGTCTCGGAGCGCAGCCGGTGCCCGCGCCCGGCCAGCTCGGCGCGGAGCCGTGCGAAGTTCTCGATGATGCCGTTGTGGACGACGGCGACCCGGCCCGCGTTGTCCAGATGCGGATGGGCGTTGGCGTCGGTGGGGGCGCCGTGGGTGGCCCAGCGCGTGTGCCCGATGCCGGTGGAGCCGGCGGGCAGCGGCCGGTCCTTCAGCTCCTTCTCCAGATTGACGAGCTTCCCGGCCTTCCTGGCCGAGGCCAGCCCGCCGTCGGAGAGCACGGCCGCACCGGCCGAGTCGTACCCCCGGTACTCCAGCCGCCGCAGGCCCGCCATCACCACATCGAGCGCCGACTGCCCACCGACGTATCCCACAATTCCGCACATGTCGGCAGCCTACGGCGGCGGCGCCGCGTGACCGAGCACACCACCCGGAACGGGTGCGCCCCCGGCGGCACCCCCGACAATGTGAAGGTGATCTCTTCGCCGCCACAGAGCACACCGGGCACGCAGGGCACGCCGAGCGCCTCGCACGGCACCCCGCGCCGCGCGGAACACGGGCCGACGCCCTATGTCGACCTCACCCGCGCTCAGTGGAGCGCCCTGCGCGACAAGACCCCGCTCCCCCTCACCGCCGAGGAGGTCGAGCGGCTGCGCGGGCTCGGGGACGTGATCGACCTGGACGAGGTGCGGGATGTCTATCTGCCGCTCTCCCGGCTGCTCAACCTCTATGTCCAGGCCACCGGGGAGCTGCGGGGCGCGCTGAACACCTTCCTCGGGGACGCCGGGAGCGGCCAGGGCGAGCAGCGCGGCACGCCCTTCGTCATAGGGGTCGCCGGGTCGGTGGCCGTCGGCAAGTCGACGGTCGCCCGCATCCTCCAGGCCCTGCTGGCGCGGTGGCCGGAGCACCCCCGGGTGGAGCTGGTCACCACGGACGGCTTTCTGCTGCCGATGAAGGAGCTGAAGGCGCGGGGGCTGATGTCCCGGAAGGGTTTCCCCGAGTCCTTCGACCGGCGCGCGCTGACCCGCTTCGTCGCGGACATCAAGGCGGGCAAGGACGAGGTCACCGCGCCGGTCTACTCGCATCTGCTCTACGACATCGTGCCCGGTGAGCGGCTCACGGTGCGGCGGCCCGACATCCTGATCGTGGAGGGCCTCAATGTCCTCCAGCCGGCGCTGCCGGGGAGCGACGGGCGCACCAGGGTCGCCCTCGCGGACTACTTCGACTTCTCCGTGTACGTGGACGCGCGGGCCGAGGACATCGAGCGGTGGTATCTGAGCCGGTTCCGGCAGCTGCGGGAGACGGCGTTCCAGAACCCGTTCTCGTACTTCCGGAAGTACACGCAGGTGTCGGAGGCGGAGGCGATGGAGTACGCGCGGACCATGTGGCGCACCATCAACAAGCCGAACCTCCTGGAGAACGTGGCCCCCACCCGGGGCCGCGCCACACTGGTCCTCCGCAAGGGCCCGGACCACACGGTCCAGCGGCTGTCGCTGCGCAAGCTCTGAAGGGGACCGCCGAGTGCTGCATCTGCGTCTGATCACCCCGGCCGACCGCACCGCCGAGGTGCTGCGCCTGGTGGAGGAGACCGTGGGCACCGCCCATGTGGCCGTGGTGCCCGGGGCCGCCCGCGATCCGCTGGGCGATCTGGTGATGTGCGATGTGGCGCGGGAGGCGGGCGACGAGCTGATCGGCGCGCTGCGCGAGCTGGGGATCGACGACTGCGGCTCGATCGCCGTCGAGAACATCGATCTGTCGCTGTCGAAGCGCGCGGACCGGGCGGAGGAGGAGGCTCCGGGGGAGGGCGCGGACGCGGTGCTCTGGGAGCACCTGGAGGACGCGACCCATGAGGAGTCCACGCTCTCCGTCACCTATATCGCCTTCCTGGCGCTGGCGACGATGATCGCGGCGTGCGGGGTGGTGCTGGACAACGCGATCCTGATCGTCGGCGCCATGGCGGTCGGCCCGGAGTTCGGCCCGCTGGCCGGGTTCTGCACGGGGGTGGTGCGGCGCGCTCCCCGGCTGGTGTGGCGGTCGCTGGTGGCGGTGGTGGCGGGGTTCCTGCTGGCCATGCTGATCACGGTGGGGTTCAGCCAGGTGATGGAGTGGTGGGGGCTGTTCGAGGCGTCGATGCTGGAGGCGGACCGGCCCAACACCAGCTTCATCTGGCAGCCGGATCTGTTCTCGTTCGTGGTGGCGGTGCTGGCCGGGGTGGCGGGGACGCTCTCGCTGACATCGGCGAAGTCGGGGGCGCTGGTGGGGGTGGCGATCTCGGTGACGACGGTGCCGGCGGCGGCGAACGCGGCGGTGGCCTTCAGTTTCGAGGAGTACCGGCAGGCCTGGGGGTCGGTGGAGCAGCTGCTGCTGAACCTTCTGGGGATCGTCCTGGCGGGGACGCTCACCCTGCTGGTCCAGAAGCTCCTGTGGTCCCGCACCTCGGGGACGAGGTCCCCGGACGCGACTCGGCCCCCTCCCGGCCGATGAGCGGGAGGGGGCCGAGCCGGTCGGGAGGCCCTACACCGGGGCGGCCCTGCGGCGCAGGATCACGGCCGCGGTGCCCAGGGCCATGAGGACGGCCGCCGCGATGCCGTACCTCAGCAGATCCGTCCCGGTGGCGGCCAGGCTGCCGCCGCCCTGGGCGGAGGTGCCGTCCCCGGCGCCGGGCCCGCCTCCGGTTCCGGCCGGGGACGTGATCGGGTCACCGCTCCTGCCGGCGCCCGTCTCCGTCGCTGTCTCCGTCTCCGTCTCCGGCGCGCTGGACCCGGGGTCCGGCTCCGCTTCCGTGCCGCTCGGCGAGGGCTCCGGTGACGGCTCCGGGCCGGTCCCGGGGCCCGGGTCCGGGCCGCTCGGCGAGGGTTCGGGGGCCGGCGTCACGGTCAGCTCCACACCCGCCGTGCGGGTGCTCCCGACCGGGTTGGAGAAGACCGCCCGGTAACGGTTCCCGCTGTGCTCCACCGTCGCCCGGAAGCTCAGCTCCGTCCCGATCGACCACGCGATCGGCTGCCAGCTCCGCCCCTCGTCGGTGCTCACCTCCCAGCTCGCGCCGGGCGCCGGCGTCCCCTCGCCCGCGGCCTTGAGCACCGCCTGCTGCCCGGCCCGCACCGTGACGGGCGCGGGCTCCCCGGTCACCCCCGGCGAGACCTGGCGCTGGGTCTGGACGATCTTCCCGATGCCCTCGGCGACCGTGAACAGGGTGTGGTTCCGCTGGTCCAGGGCCAGCGCGTTCGGCCGCTTCCCGGTCTCCAGCACTTGGACGACCCGGTCTCGCGCGAGGTCCACGACGGCGACCGTGCCGGCCGTGGTCTGGGCCGCGTAGAGCGTGCCGGTCCCGGAGTCGTACGCCAGGGACTTCGGGTTGCCGCCCACCACCACCGAACCCGTCACCCTGTTCGCCTCCAGATCCACGGTGAGGACGGAGCCGGCCGCGATATTGGCGACGTACCCCGTCCCGGTCTCCGGGTCCACGGCCACGCCCTGGCTGCCCAGCGCGGTGGTGCCGAGGCTGAGGGTCGTGGCGAGTCTCCCGGTGGAGCCGTCGATCCCGTCGAGGGTGTTGCTGAAGGTGAACTGCCCGGTCTCCGGGTTCCGGACGTTGCCGACGTGGACCGCGTACCCGATGTGCCTCTTGGTGTCGACGGCCAGGCCGAACGCGGGGAAGGCGAGCCGGGCGGGTTCGCCGACCGGCTTCCACTTCCCGGTGTCCCAGACGGTGACCGCCGGTTCCGCGCGGTTCTGGTTGGCGACATAGAGCCGGCCGGTGCCCGGGTCGACCGCCACGTGGCCGACGCTCTGCGCCACCCGGGGCGTCCGGTCGTCGGTGAGTACACCGGTCCTGGTGTCGTAGGTCGCGATCCGGTCGGAGAACCCGAGGTGCAGCGTGCCGGATGCCGTGTCGAGCGCCATCACCCCGGCGTGGGAGGGCAGCTCGACCGGCTCGCCGACCATCGCGCCGGTCCCGGTGTCGTAGGACGTCAGCCAGTACGCGGAGGTGTCGGCACTGCTGACCCAGACCCGGCGCGCCACCGGGTCCACCTCGGCGTCCTGCACCCCTCCGCTCGGCGGGGCGATCCGGCGCACCTCGGCGTGCCGGACGGTCCCGGGCGGGACCTCGGGCCGGGGCGGGGCCATGGCGCCGAAGGTGATGGGGATGATCACGTCCTGCCGGCGGTCGGAGCTGTCCGTGTGGTCGGAGCGGGTGACGATCGCGCAGTTCTTCTCCGTGCAGTCGGCGCCGCTGTCCTTGATCTTGACGGTCAGATCGAAGGTGAACCCGCCCTTGCCGTCCTTGACGGTGAAGGGCCGGACCAGGTCCTTGGCGTACTCCGGCGGGTTGTTGGAGATCCAGATGGAGGAGCCGGACGCCCCGGAGAGATCCATGCCGCCGAGGCAGGGGCTCGGCGCCTCCCCGGCCTTCCCGATCACACAGACCGCGAGATAGACGCCCTGGCCCGGGTCGTATCCCGAGCCGGTCACGGTCACCCGGTGGCCGGTCGGATCGAGGTCCTTGGTCGCGTCGGCGGAGAGCTTCTGCCCGGTGGGGCCGGTGGCCTCGCCGGCGCCGGCCGCGCGCGCCGGGCCCGCGGCGGTCAGTCCCGCCACGAGCAGCAGCGCGGCGGCCACGGCTCCTCGTCCCCGCAGGGCTCCGCGCAGGGTTCTGCTGATGAGCGTGGACATGGTCAGGAGAAGGTCACCGGGACATAGACGTCGTACTTGCGGTCGTTGCTGTCGAAGTGGTCGGCGCGGGTGACGACGGCGCAGGTGACGCCCGCCTGGCCGCAGGTGACCGAGGCGCTGATCCTGGCCTTGACGTGGATGTTCACCGAGAAGGCGCCGGTGTTGCCGGCGCCCGGGGAGTAGGGGGAGGAGTTGTTCGGGGACATCCAGTACCACTGGTTGTTGATCCAGTGGGAGGCGCCGGTGGAGCCGCTCTCGTCCTGGCCGCCCAGACAGGGGGTGGGCTTGCTGTTCCAGGTGGCCTGGTTGGTGACGTCGACGCCCGCGGGCACCGCGCACAGGCCGACGTAGATGCCCTGCGCCTGGTTGTAACCGGTGCCGCTGACCGTGACATTGGCGCCGGCGGCCGGGGCCGTGGACGGCGCGGTCACCGAGAGGCTGTAGGTGGCGCCGCCGTCGGTGACCGTGCGGTTCACGGTGGCGGCGGACGCGGAGGAGGCCAGGCCCAGGGTGAGGGCTCCGGCTCCGGCCAGGGCGACAGCGGCGCGGGAGACGGTGCGGACGGCAGGGCGCATGAAGAGGACACCTTTCGGTAGGCGGACACACACCGAGTGTCCGCTTAGGTAAGGCAAACCTAAGTTCGATCTGAGGTCGCGTCAACCCTGGCGCCGGCCCCGCCGTCCGGCCTCGCGGCGGTCCCGGCCGCCCCGCCGGACCCGGGGCAACTCCGCCTCCGGACCGCCCCGTTGCCCGGCCCCGCCCCGCCGGCGCGCCTCCGCCCGTCCCGCCGGCGCGCTTCCGCGCCCCCGGAGCGGGAAGCCCGCTCCTGCGGCAGACTCGGCACCATGCGTACCGCTTACCGCGTGGAGACCGTCAGGACCGCCGAGGCCGAGCTGATGGCACGGCTGCCGGAGGGCGCGCTGATGCGGCGCGCCGCCGCCGGGCTCGCCGCCGCCTGCGCCGGAGTGCTCGGCCGGGTGTACGGGGCGAGAGTCGTCCTCCTCGTCGGCGCCGGGGCCAACGGCGGTGACGCGCTCATCGCCGGGGCCCTGCTGGCCCGCCGGGGCGCCGGTGTCAGCGCGGTGCTGCTCGCCCCCGACCGCACCCACCCCGGCGGGCTCACCGCCCTCACCACCGCCGGCGGACGGGTCGCCGACGACCCCTTCGAGGTCCTGGCCTCGGCCGATCTGGTCCTCGACGGGATCACCGGCATCGGCGGCCGGGGCGGGCTGCGCCCCGAGGCGGTGCCGGTCGCCCGCGCCGCCCGGGGCTCCGACGCCGTTGTCGTCGCCGTCGACCTGCCCAGCGGCGTCGAGGCCGACAGTGGCGAGGTGCGCGGCGAGGCGCTGCGCGCGGATCTGACGGTCACCTTCGGCGCCCACAAACCGGCCCTGATGATCGACCCCGCGCGGGAGTGCGCCGGGACCGTACGGCTGACCCCCATCGGCCTCGAACCGCATCTGCCGTCCGTGCCCGAGCTGGAGGCGCTCCAGCACGAGGACGTCGCCCACCTCCTGCCCGAACCCACCGGCGGGAGCGACAAGTACCGGCGCGGGGTCGTCGGGGTCGTCGCCGGGTCCGCCCGCTACCCGGGCGCGGCGGTCCTCGCCGTCGCGGGCGCCCTGCGCGGCGGCGCCGGCGCGGTGCGGTACGTCGGCCACGCGGCCGACGCGGTGATCGCCCGCTTCCCCGAGACCCTGGTGCACCAGGGCCCGCCCGCGAAGGCGGGCCGGGTCCAGGCCTGGGTCGCCGGCCCCGGCCTCGGCGAGGACGCCGCCGCCCTCGCCGATGTCCTCGCCTCCGGCGTCCCGGTCCTGGTCGACGCGGACGGACTGCGGCTGCTGGAGCCCGGGGCGGTACGGGACCGGGCCGCGCCCACGCTGCTGACCCCGCACGCCGGGGAGGCCGCGGCCCTCCTCGGTGTCGCCCGCGAGGAGGTGGAGGCGTCGCGGCTGGACTCCGTGCGCGAACTGGCCGCGCGCTACGGGGCGACGGTGCTGCTCAAGGGCTCGACCACGCTGGTCGCCGCGCCCGCAGCCGGAGTCCCGGTGCGGGTGAACCCGATGGGCACCCCCTGGCTCGCGACCGCGGGCAGCGGGGATGTCCTCTCCGGGCTCGCGGGCTCCCTCCTCGCCGCCGGCCTGCACCCCCTCGACGCCGGCTCGGCCGCCGCCTACCTCCACGGACTCGCCGCCCGCCATGTCTCCGCGACGGGCGTCCCTATCACGTCGTACGAGGTGGCGGAGGCGCTGTCCGGCGCGTGGAGGGACGTACGCGGAGGGGGGTGACGCCTCCGGCCGGTGCCGGGCCGGGGTCCCCGCCGTGCGGGGAACACTCCTCGGAGCGGACACGGCCGCCCCCTGGGACCGGGCCCCGCCCGGGCCCGCCCGGCCCCTGGGGCGCGGGTGCCCCGGCTGCGGGGGCCCTCAAGCGCCGGGCGGGCTGGGTGTATCGGGCGGGGGTTCCTCCGCGGAGGTGCCCCTGGGTCCGGAGGCCGCTGGTGTCCCGGCCGGGCCCCGCCCGGGCCCGCCCGGCCCCTGGGGCGCGGGTGCCCCGGCTGCGGGGGCCCTCAGGCGCCGGGCGGGCTGGGTGTGTCGGGCCGGGGCCCTTCCGCGGAGGTGCCCCTGGGGGCCGGAGGCCGCTGGTGCACCGGCCGCGAGGGGTCGTTCCTGAGCTGTGGGCGGGCTGGACACGTCCCGGCCGGCTTTCTCCGTGGACGTGCCCCTGGGGAGGTGCGGCCCTGGGTCCGGAGGCCGCTGCTGTGCCGGCTGCGAGGGGCCCCAGCGCCGGGCGGGCTGGACACGTCCGGCTGCCCGGGTCCTTCCGCCGAGGCCGCGCCGGGGCACGCCCGGGGGAGGAGCGGGCCGGCCCCGGCACACCCCTGGCCCGGGGAAACGGGACCTGTCGCGGCGGAGCTGTCCGAGGGCTCTGAGAGACTGGGGCCGATGACCAGGACACCACCGCCCATCCGAGTCCGTGCCGAGATCGATCTCGCCGCGCTGCGCGCCAATGTGCGCTCACTGCGCGCCCGCGCGCCCCAGGCCGCCCTGATGGCCGTGGTGAAGTCGGACGGATACGGGCACGGCGCGCTGCCCTGCGCCCTCGCGGCCATCGAGGCCGGGGCCCAGTGGGTCGGCACCGCCACCCCGCAGGAGGCGCTGGCGCTCCGCGCGGCCGGGGTCCCGGGGCGGATCATGTGCTGGCTGTGGACACCGGGGGACCCCTGGCGCGAGGGCATCGAGGCCGGTCTCGACATGTCGGTGAGCGGGATGTGGGCGCTCGCCGAGGTCACCGCCGCCGCGCGGGAGGCCGGCCGGCCCGCCCGTATCCAGCTCAAGGCCGACACCGGTCTCGGGCGCAACGGCTGCCAGCCCGCCGACTGGCCCGAGCTGGTGGCCGCCGCCCGCGCCGCCGAGGCCGAGGGGACCGCCGTCGTCACCGGCCTCTGGTCCCACTTCGCCTGCGCCGACGAACCCGGCCACCCCTCGATCGACCGTCAGCTCACCGCCTTCCGCGCGATGGTGGCGTACGCGGAGGGGGAGGGCATCGACCCCGAGGTGCGCCATCTGGCCAACTCGGCGGCCACCCTCACCCTCCCCGAGACCCACTTCGACCTGATCCGCCCCGGTATCGCGATGTACGGCATCGCGCCCAGCCCCGAGCTGGGCACCCATCAGGAGCTGGGGCTGCGCCCCGTCATGACGCTCGCCGCCTCCGTCGCCCTGGTGAAGGGCGTCCCGGCGGGCCACGGCGTCAGCTACGGCCACCGCTACATCACCCCCGAGGAGACCACCCTCGGCCTCATCCCCGTGGGGTACGGGGACGGCCTCCCGCGTCACGCCTCGGGCCGGGGCCCGGTCCTGGTCGGCGGCGAGTGGCACCGGGCCGCCGGCCGGATCGCCATGGACCAGTTCGTCGTCGATCTCGGCGGGCAGAAGATCGAGGAGGGGGCCGAGGCCCTGATCTTCGGTCCGGGGACCCGGGGGGAGCCGACCGCCGAGGACTGGGCGCAGGCCGCCGACACCATCGCGTACGAGATCGTCACCCGGATCGGGTCCCGGGTCCCCCGGGTCCATCTGCACCGGGACCGGGACCCCGCCCACTGACCGGCGGGGGTGCGGACGCGGACGGCCGGTTCACGACGACGAGGAGAGCGGCACGGTGAGCGAGACCACCACAGGGGGCATTCTCCCGGCGGGCAACTGGCGCCGGGCGGGCATCGCCGGGGCGGCCCTGGGCGTGATCGCCGCGGGCGCGGCGGCCGGGGTCGCGATCGAGCGGCTCACCGTCAGCCGGGGCGTACGGAGGAAGGCCCGGCTCGCCCTCGACGCCTCGGGGCCCTACGGCGCCCTGCGCGGCACCCCCGGGAAGGCGTTCGCCGACGACGGCACCCAGCTCTACTACGAGGTCGACGAGATCGAGGAGGGCAACCCCGGGGCCGCTTCGCCGCGCCGCCGCAGGCTCTTCGGCCGCCGCGAGCCGGCACCGGTCACCGTCGTCTTCAGCCATGGCTACTGCCTCAACCAGGACGCGTGGCACTTCCAGCGCGCCGCCCTGCGCGGACTGGTCCGCACCGTCCACTGGGACCAGCGCAGCCATGGGCGCTCCGCCCGAGGGGTCTCCCAGTCCGGCCCCGACCGGGTGCCCGTCTCCATCGACCGGCTCGGCCAGGATCTGAGGGCCGTCATCGAGGCGGCGGCGCCCGAGGGGCCGCTGGTGCTCGTCGGGCACTCCATGGGAGGGATGACGGTGATGGCGCTGGCCGGCCGGTATCCCGAGCTGATACGGGACCGGGTGGCCGGGGTCGCCTTCGTCGGCACCTCCAGCGGCGGGCTCGGCGAGGTCGACTACGGGCTCCCGGCCGCCGGGGTCAACGCGGTGCGCCGGGTGCTCCCCGGGGTGCTGCGGGCGCTGGGCTCCCAGACCGAGCTGGTGGAGCGCGGGCGCCGGGCCACCGCGGATCTCTTCGCCGGGCTGATCAAGCGGTACTCCTTCTCCTCGAAGGAGGTGGACGCGGCGGTGGTGCGGTTCGCCGAGCGGATGATCGAGTCCACCCCCATCGACGTGGTCGCCGAGTTCTACCCCGCCTTCGACGAGCACGACAGCGCCGCCGCGCTCAGCGTCCTCGACGAGGTGCCGGTGCTGGTCCTCTCCGGGGACCGGGACCTGGTCACCCCCAGCTCCCACAGCGAGGCGATCGCCGATCTGCTGCCGGACGCCGAACTGGTGATCGTGCCCGACGCCGGGCACCTGGTGATGCTGGAGCACCCGGAGGCGGTCACCGACCGGCTGGCCGACCTGCTCGCGCGGGTCGGGGCCGTACCGTCAGCCGCTAACGTTGGCCCGTATGGAAGCACCGCACAGCCCGGCGGCTGAGACGTCCGCCGCTCATCTCTCCGTCGACTCCCCCGCCCGCATGCAGGAGCTGGGGCGACGGCTCGCGAAACTGCTGCGCCCCGGCGATCTGGTGATGCTCACCGGTGAGCTGGGCGCGGGGAAGACCACGCTGACCCGGGGCCTGGGGGAGGGCCTGGGGGTGCGCGGCGCGGTCACCTCGCCGACCTTCGTCATCGCCCGTGTCCACCCGTCACTGGTGGGCGGGCCCGCGCTGGTGCATGTGGACGCCTACCGGCTGGGCGGGGGGCTGGACGAGATGGAGGACCTCGACCTGGATGTCTCGCTGCCGGAGTCGGTGGTGGTGGTCGAGTGGGGGGACGGGAAGGTGGAGGGGCTGGCGGAGGAGCGGTTGCACGTGGTGATTCACCGGGTGGTGGGGGATACGGGGGACGACCGCCGTGAGGTCACTCTGCGGGGGTACGGCCCCCGCTGGTCCGCCACCCCCCTCTCCACCCTCTGACCCCACCACCCGGCGCGCCCTCCGGCCGGTGCTGCTCCGGAGGGTGTCCCCCCGGCGGGGTTGGGCAACCTCAGCCCGTCCGGTGTTTGAGGGCGGGACTCTGTGCGCCCCCGGGCTGGTGGCTCCCGGAGCCGTCTCGGGGGGCGTCCCCCGGTGGTGCTGGGCAACCTCAGCCCGTCCGGTGTTTGAGGACGTGACTCTGTGCGCGCCCCCGGGCCGGTGGCTCCCGGTGTTGCTTCGGGGGGGGGCGTCCCCGGCGGGGTTGGGCAACCTCAGCCCGTCCGGCGTTTGAGGACGGACCCCGCGCCACAGGGGCCCGCACGGTGCGCCCTCCGGCCGGCGGCCCGCCCCCCGCACCCCCGAACCCCGCTCCTCAATCCCCCTCCGGGAGGAGTATTCCGACACCATGTCGGGAAAATGTTGCGTGGGGGGTGCCGTGCGTGGTCCTATGGTAGGGAGAGACAGGTTAGGGCTGCCTAACCTAACGATGCCTTGCGCCCCCGCGCCCCAGGAGGCACCCATGTCAGCGCCCGAGCGCACCCCCAGGCCGCACCCCGCCACCCCCTCACCCGCCCCCGTCCTCCTCGTCCCCGGCCCCCCCTCCATGCAGGACCTCCTCGCCTCCTGCGCCGCCGCCACCGCGATCTCCACCCCGCCCCCGGCCGCGTCCGCCCAGCAGCGCGACGCCGCCTGAAACCCGGCACCCGGCAACCCGGGTAACCCGGCAAACCGGACAGCCCGCGTCATGCGTACGAGCGACTTCCGCGCGCCCGCGCCTACGGCACCACGACCACCTTGGTGCTGATCGTCGCGAACCTCCACATCGCGTCCCCGTCCGAGCGCAGCATCCGCACCCCGCCCGTCCGCTTCCTCGGGTCCGGTTCGGCCAGCGCCCCGTTCACCGCCGCGCTGAAGCCGATCACCACGTCGCCGGCGCTCGCGAACCGCACCACGTGCTCGATCGCGACCCCGTCCGACCCGGAGACCTGGCCCGACCGGGAGGTCACCGAGTAGGTGCCCGGCGCGGGGTGCACCGTCGAGGGCATCACCGCGAAGGTGCGGCCGACCGTCTTCCTCCCGGTCACCAGCCACACCCGCCGCTCGGCCAGCGCGTAGACGACCCGGGTCCCCGAGCCGGAGTCCGCGGGCAGCGCCAGCGGGTTCCTCGGCTTGGCGGGGCTCTTCGCCGAGGGGGACGCGCTCGGGGACCCGGCCTTGCCGAGGGCGGCGGGGGCGTTCGCCGACGCCTGATACGCGAGGAAACACACGGTGGCCAGCGCGGCTGCCGTGAGCCCGGCCACCAGTCCCGAACTGCTCCGTGCCACCGTGTCCACCTTTCGCAGTCTTTTGAATGTTTATGTCTTCGGCGACGTTAGCAGTCGGGCTCCCCCGCACCGGGGCGCCGTGCCCCGGGCGCCGGAGCCGTAGGCTGTTTGCGTGCTCTTGCTCGCAGTGGATACCGCCACCCCCGCCGTCACCGCCGCCCTCCACGACGGCAGCTCCGTCGTCGCCGAGTCCACCCGGGTGGACGCCCGCCGCCACGGCGAGCTCCTGCTGCCCGCCGTCGACCGGGTGCTCGCGGCGGCCGGGGTGAAACCGGACGCCGTCACCGCCGTGGTGACCGGCGTCGGCCCCGGCCCGTACACCGGACTGCGGGTCGGCCTGGTGACGGCCGCGACCTTCGGCTCGGCCCTGGGCGTACCGGTGTACGGGGTGTGCACGCTGGACGCTCTCGCGTACGCCTCGGGACTGGAGGGCCAGGGCCCCTTCGTGGTGGCGACGGACGCCCGCCGCAAGGAGGTCTACTGGGCGAGGTACGAATCCCCGCGCGAGCGCGCCGGCGACCCCTCCGTCGACCGGCCCGCCGACATCGCCGAGCGGGTCGCCCGGCTGCCCGCCGTCGGCGCGGGCGCCCTGCTCTACCCGGAGACCTTCCCCGACGCCCGGGACCCCGAGCATGTCTCGGCCGGCGCCCTGGCCTCGCTGGCCGTGGCGAAACTGGCCGCGGGGGAGGAGTTCCTGCCCCCGCTGCCCCTGTATCTGCGCAGGCCGGACGCGCAGGTGCCGAAGAACTACAAGGTGGTCACCCCGCAGTGACCGACGCTCCGGCCCCCGAGCTGCGCGAGATGCGCTGGTGGGACCTCGGACCCGTACTCGATCTCGAACACGCCCTCTTCCCCGAGGACGCCTGGTCGCCCGGGATGTTCTGGTCCGAACTCGCCCATGCCCGCGGCCCCCGCGCCACCCGCCGCTATGTCGTCGCCGAGTGCGAGGGGAAGACCGTCGGGTACGGCGGTCTCGCGGCGGCCGGCGGTCTGGGCGACATCCAGACGATCGCCGTCGCCCGGGAACAGTGGGGCACGGGACTCGGTGCCCGGCTCCTGACCGATCTGCTCCGGCACGCCACCGCCTTCGAGTGCGAGGACGTCTTCCTCGAAGTGCGGGTGGACAACCTCAGGGCCCAGAAGCTGTACGAGCGCTTCGGCTTCGAGCCCATGGGCTTCCGCCGCGGCTACTACCAGCCCGGCAATGTCGACGCGCTCGTGATGCGGCTCCATGTACAAGGGAATGTTTACTGATGGCTGACGAACCGCTGGTACTCGGTATCGAGACCTCCTGCGACGAGACCGGTGTCGGCATCGTGCGCGGTACGACACTGCTGGCCGACGCCGTCGCGTCCAGCGTGGACACGCACGCCCGCTTCGGCGGGGTGGTCCCCGAGATCGCCTCCCGGGCGCATCTGGAGGCGATGGTCCCCACCATCGAGCGCGCGCTGAAGGAGGCCGGGGTCTCCGCCCGCGACCTCGACGGCATCGCGGTCACGGCCGGCCCCGGTCTCGCGGGCGCGCTGCTGGTGGGCGTCTCGGCGGCCAAGGCGTACGCGTACGCCCTGGGCAAGCCCCTCTACGGGGTGAACCATCTGGCCTCGCACATCTGCGTCGACCAGCTGGAACACGGGAAGCTCCCCGAGCCGACGATGGCGCTGCTGGTCTCCGGCGGCCACTCCTCGCTGCTGCTCGCGCCCGACATCACCAGTGACGTGCGTCCGCTGGGCGCGACCATCGACGACGCGGCCGGCGAGGCCTTCGACAAGATCGCCCGGGTGCTCGATCTCGGCTTCCCGGGCGGTCCGGTGATCGACCGGCTGGCCCGCGAGGGCGACCCGGGGGCCATCGCCTTCCCGCGCGGGCTCTCCGGCTCGCGCGACCCGGCGTACGACTTCTCCTTCTCCGGGCTGAAGACCTCCGTGGCCCGCTGGATCGAGGCCAGGCGCGCGGCGGGCGAGGAGGTGCCGGTCCGGGACGTGGCCGCGTCCTTCCAGGAGGCCGTGGTCGATGTGCTGACCCGCAAGGCGGTACGGGCCTGTGTGGACGAGGGCGTCGACCATCTGATGATCGGCGGCGGGGTGGCGGCCAACTCCCGGCTGCGGGCCCTCGCTCAGGAGCGCTGCGCGCGCGCGGGCATCCGGCTGCGGGTGCCCCGGCCGGGGCTCTGCACCGACAACGGCGCGATGGTGGCGGCGCTGGGTGCCGAGATGGTGGCCAGAAACCGCCCCGCGTCGGATCTGGAGCTGTCCGCCGACTCCTCCCTGCCGGTGACGGAGACCCATGTCCCCGGAAACGGCCACCCGCACACCCACACCCACACCCACGACCATGTGCACGAGATCAGCAAGGACAATCTCTACTCATGACGGGCACGACGGGCACGACGGGCACGACGGGCACGACGGGCACGACAGAGGTGACCGGCGCGGGCGGTGCGGGTGTCGTCACGCTGATGTGGGAGGCCCGCGCGGTCCGGGGCCGGGGCGCCGAGCTGCTGGAGTGGGCCCGCGCCCAGGAGCTGGCCCGCCGGCCGCTGCGCCGGGAGACCTTCCGCGCCTCCCAGGACCGGGTGCTGGTGATGACCTGGTGGGAGGCCGGCGACCCGGGCGCGGAGCCGCCCGAGCTGCCGGAGCCGTCGGCGGATCTGATCACCCGCGCGGTGCACCGCTGGCGGTTCGAGTCCCTCGGCGCGGAGTGAGCGGGGCCGCCCGCCGGACCCGGCGGGCCGGGCTCAGCGTGCTGCCCGGCCCAGCAGTCCGTCGATGACCGCCGCGAGCTGCTCGCCGATGTCGTAGCTCCGCAGCTCCTCCCAGCGGGGGGCCAGCTCCGTCAGGCGCGGCAGCTCCGCCCGGTCCTCCTCGGTGAGCGTCTCGGGGAAGTACCGTCTGCGCCCGGGCTCCCGGGCCCGTTCCGCCAGGGCGGCCCGGAAGGTCAGATCCCCGTAGACGAAGTACCAGATCGTCCGGTATGCCCGCACCGCCTGCTCGGGGGTCAGTCCGCACGCGATCGCGCTGTCGATGATCTCCTCGGCGATCCACAGCGCGTGCCTGTCGGTGAGGTCGCCGAGCGCCAGCACCTTCAGCACCCAGGGGATCTCGCTCAGCACCCGGTGCATGTGCAGGGAGACCGTGTGCAGCCGCTCGCGCGGATCGCCGGGCAGCTCCGGCCGGGGAAAGGCCGTCGAGACCCCGGAGAGGGTGAGCAGCAGCAGCTCGTCCTTGTCCCGGACGTGGTGGTAGAGCGCCATCGGCGTGGAGCCGACCTCCCGGGCCACCCGCCGCATGGAGACGGCGTCCACCCCCTCCTCGTCGATGACGCGGCGCGCGGCGGCGACGATCGTCCCGGCGTCGAGCCTGCGCGGGCGCCCCGCGCTTCGCTTCTTCTTCTCCCCTTCGACCACCTGTGCATTCTCCCGTGCCAGGGCCCTCAGAGTTTCTATACGCGTATAGTAATGTGCCGGACCGCGGGACCGAAGGGATCGACGACGCGAGGGGGAACTGATGAACGACCAGGCGCGGACGGCGCGTTGGGTCCTGACGGCGGTGCTCACCGTGCAATTCATGGTGGCGCTCGACCTGTCCGTGGTCAATGTCGCGCTGCCCGATATGCGCGACGATCTCGGCTTCACGCCCGACAGCCTCCAATGGGTCGTGGGCGCCTACGCGCTCACCTTCGGCGGACTGCTGATGCTCGGCGGCCGGCTCACCGACATCGCCGGGAGCCGCCGCATCCTCACCGCGGGGCTCGCCGTCTTCGGCCTGGCCAGCCTCGCCGGCGGGCTGGTGCAGTCGCCGGGCGCGCTGATCGCCGCCCGCGCCGTGCAGGGCGTCGGCGCCGCGGCTCTCGCGCCCGTCGCCTTCGCCCTGATCACCATGGCCTACGCGGCCGGGCCCGCCCGCTCCAGGGCGCTCGCCCTGTGGGGCATGACCAGCGCCGCCGGCGGGGCCGTCGGAGTGCTCGGGGGCGGAGTGCTCACCGACCTCGCGGGCTGGCGCGCGGTGATGCTGGTGAACGTCCCCATCGTCCTGTTCGCGCTCCTGGCGACCGCCCGCAGCGGACTGCCCACGACCCGGGACCGGGCCACGGCACCACGCCTCGACGTGGCCGGCGCGCTGCTGATCACCGGCGCCATGTCGCTGCTGGTCCTCGGGGTCGTCCGCACCGAGAGCCGGCCGTGGACATCGCCCGAGACCGTGACGACACTCGGCGCGTCGGCCGTGCTGCTCACCGTGTTCGTCCTGGTGGAGCGGCGCGTCCGGCAGCCGCTGCTGCGGATAGGGCTGCTCGGGGTCCGTCCGGTCCTCGGCGCCAATGTCTTCTCGCTGCTGCTCAGCTCGGGGCAGTTCGCCGCCTTCTACTTCTGCTCGCTCTACATGCAGCAGGTCCTCGGCTACGACGCCTCCACCACCGGGCTGGCCTTTCTGCCCTTCTGTGTGGGCGTGGTGGCCGGCTCGCTGACCGCCGCCCGCGCGATGGCCACCGCCGGCGTGCGGAACCTCCTCGTCCTGGGCGGGCTGCTGGGGTCCGCCGGGCTCGCCTGGTTCGCCGCCGGGGCGACCACCGACGGAACCTTCCTCGGCTCCATCCTCGGCCCCTCGCTCCTCGGCGCCTTCGGCATAGGGATGAGCTTCGTACCGCTGGGCACGGCCGCGACCACGGAGGTGACCCCCGCCGAGGCGGGCATGGCCTCCGGGCTGCTCAACAGCGCCCGCCAGATCGGCGGCTCCCTGGGGCTGGCCGTCCTGGTGACCGTCGCGGCCTCCGCCACCGGCGGGGCGACCGGCCCCGCCGCGCTCGCGGAAGGGCACCGTACCGCCTACTGGGTGTGCGCCGGGCTGCTCGCCGCGGGCTCGCTGATCGCCCTCGCGCTGCTGCCGGGGCGGGAGCGGACCGCGGCGGTGGCCCCCGGAGGGAATTCCGCGAAGAATTCCGGAGGGGATGTCGATCCGGCCGTCTCCCGTTCGACAGAGGGGTGAGCGGCGGGGAATCCGCCCCACCGCTCACGGAACCACCCGAGGAGTCACCATGCCGCGCTATCTGACACTGGTCCGCGTCGACGAGCGGAACGTCCCCGCCGAGGGCATCAGCGAAGGGCTGATGGAGCGGATGGGCGCGCTCATCGCGGAGATGACCGAGGCGGGCGTCATGCTGGAGACGGCCGGGCTCACCCCGACCTCGGAGGGCACCAGGGTCACCTGGTCGAACGGGAAGCTCAGCTACACCGACGGCCCCTTCACCGAGACCAAGGAGGTCGTCGGGGGGTACGCGATCCTGCGCGCGAAGGACAAGGCCGAGGTCCTCGAATGGACCAGGCGCTTCCTCCAGGTCCACGAGGAGTACTGGACCGTCACCTCCGAGATCCGGGAGATCGTCGAGGGCTGAGGCCCGCTCGTTTGCCCGTCCGCCGGACGCCTGTTCTGATGAGCCGGTGACGGCAGCGAACGCGGTGGAGACGGTATTCAGGATCGAGTCCGCGCGGATCATCGCCGGTGTCACCCGGATCGTCCGGGATGTGGGCATCGCCGAGGAGATCGCGCAGGACGCTCTGGTCGCCGCGCTGGAGCAGTGGCCCGAGTCGGGCGTCCCGGAGCGGCCGGGCGCCTGGCTCATGGCCACCGCCAAACACCGCGCGATCGACCTGGTCCGGCGCAAGGAGACCTATGCGCGCAAGCTCGCGCAGGTCGGCCGGGCGCTGGAGGACGTACCGCCGCCGGAGGCGACCGCCATCGACGCCATCGACGACGACGTACTGCGGCTGATCTTCACCGCCTGCCATCCGGTGCTCTCCACGGAGGCCCGGATCGCGCTCACCCTGCGGCTGGTCGGCGGGCTCACCACCGAGGAGATCGCCCGCGCGCACCTGGCCGCCGAGTCCACCGTCGCCCAGCGCATCGTCCGCGCCAAACGCACCCTCGCGAAGGCCGGCGTCCCCTTCGAGGTGCCGTACGGGCCGGACCGCGCGGCCCGCCTCGGCTCCGTGCTGGAGGTCATCTATCTGGTCTTCAACGAGGGGTACTCCGCGACCGCCGGCGACGACTGGCTCCGCCCGGCCCTCTGCGAGGACGCACTGCGGCTGGGGCGGGTGCTGGCGGGGCTGATGCCCCGGGAGCCCGAGGTGCACGGGCTGGTGGCGCTGCTGGAGATCCAGGCCTCGCGGACCGCCGCCCGCACCGGCCCCGACGGCGCCCCGGTGCTGCTCGCCGACCAGAACCGCACCCGCTGGAACCAGTCGTTCATCCACCGGGGCTACGCCGCCCTCGCCCGCGCCGGAGCCCTGGGCGCCGCCCCGGGCCCGTATGTCCTCCAGGCCGCCATCGCCGCCTGCCACGCCCGGGCCGTCCGGTACGAGGACACCGACTGGCGCACGATCGCCACGCTGTACGGGCAGCTGGCCGCCCTCGTCCCGTCGCCGGTGGTGGAGCTGAACCGGGCGGTGGCCGTCTCGATGGCGGACGGCCCGGAGGCGGGCCTCGCGCTGGTCGACGCGCTGGCGGAGGAGCCCGCGCTGAAGGAGTACCACCTGCTGCCGAGCGTCCGCGGCGATCTGCTGGCCCGGCTCGGCCGCACGGCCGCGGCCCGCGCGGAGTTCAGCCGCGCGGCGGAGCTGGCCCGCAACGGACGGGAGCGCGAACTTCTCCGGGCCCGCGCGGAGGGCCTCGGCGGCTGACGGCGGCTGACGGCGGCTCAGTCGGGTGGCGGCCCCTCGGCGGGTGACGGCCGCTCAGCCCTCCCCGGCGGGGCGGCCGATGAGCATCGACGGCGCCCCCGCCACCCGGGTCAGAAAGACCGTCGCCGCGTTCCGCCCCTGGGGCTTCACCCGGCGGCGCAGCTCCTCCGGCTCCACCGCCGAACCGCGCTTCTTCACCGTCAGCACGCCCACCTCGCGCTCGCGCAACAGCGCCTTGAGCCGCTTCAGATGGAAGGGCAGCACATCGGTGATCTCGTACGCGGTGACGAACGGCTGCCCCGGGTGGAGCTCGTCGGAGGTGAGATAGGCGATCGTCTCGTCGATCAGCCCGGCGTTCAGGCGCTCGGCGGCCTCCGCGACCAGATGCGCCCGGATGACCGCCCCGTCCGGCTCGTACAGATAGCGGCCGACCGGACGGACCGGCGGGTCGGGCAGACCGCGCCCGGTGAGGGAGTGCGGGCCGGGCAGCAGGGTCGCGGTGATCGCGGGGCCCGGGGGAGCGCCCGGCGCGCGCGCCCCCGACCAGAGCACCGCCTCCTTCACATCGCCGCCGTCCGAGATCCACTCCGCGTCGAAGTCGTCCGGCACCAGCTCGTGCGGAATGCCCGGGGCGATCTTCAGTGCGGCGAGCGGACGGGTCCGGGCCGCGCCGATCGCCCAGGAGAGCGGCGGGGAGTACGCCTCCGGGTCGAAGATCCTGCCCCGGCCGCCGCGCCGGGCCGGGTCCACGAAGACCGCGTCGTACGCCGAGACATCGGTCTCCGTCACATCGGCGCAGCGGACCTCGATCAGCTCCGCCAGGCCGAGGGCGTCCGCGTTGGCGCGGGCGACGGCGGCGGTCAGCGGGTCGCGGTCCACGGCCAGCACCCGGATTCCGGCGCGGGCGAGCGCGATGGCGTCCCCGCCGATACCGGCGCAGAGATCCGCCACGCTCCGCACGCCCAGCGCGGCGAACCGCCCGGCGCGGTACTCGGCGACGGAGGTACGGGTCGACTGCTCGACACCGCCGGGCGTGAAGTACATCCGCTGGGCGTCCCGCTCGCCGAACTTCGCCGCCGCGCGCTGCCGGAGCCGGGCCTGCCCCAGCGCGGCGGAGACCAGCGCGGCCGGGTGGTCGCGGCGCAGCCGGGTGGCGATGGCCAGTTCCTGGGCGGGGTCGAAGCCGCGGAGTGCGGCGAGCAGGGCCTGGCCCTCGTCGGTGAGGAGCGGGGAGACGTCGTTCACCTGGCCATTGTGGGCCAGGCGGGGGACGGTCCGCCCGCCCCGGCGGGTGTCGGCCGGATCTCCGGGGTCCGTGCTGACAGGATGCGGCGCCATGCAGCTAAGCGGACAAAACGTAAAAATGATGGGTAAAGGTGTGGGGAGGGCGGGGCGTCGCCGTGCGCTGGCGGCGGCGCTGCTCGCCGTCCTCCTCGGCTCGGCGTGCGCGGCCGAGACCCCCGGCCCCCGGGAGGGCGCGGGGGCCGCCCCCGGCCGGTCGGCCGGCGAGCGGACGGGCCCCGCCGGGCCGGGCGGCTCGCCCGCCGAACGCGCCGAGAGCCGCAAGCGCGCCCAGGCCGTCCGGGCCGCCGCCGCCCAGAAGTGGGGTCTGGAGCGCACTCCGCTGACGGCGCCCCCGCCGCCGGCCGTCAAGCCCGAGATCACCACCCGCAAGGGGTTCGAGGTCGAGGGCGGCGAGTATCTGCCGCCGGTCTTCACCACCGTGCCGGTGACCGAGCGGGTGGTCTTCCTGACGATCGACGACGGCAGGGAGAAGGACCCCGAGCTGCTGCGGATGATGTCCGAGCTCCAGATCCCGTACAGCTCGTTCCTCAGCGACTATGTGATCAACGACAACTACGGGTACTTCCGCGAGATGCGGGACCTGGGTGTCTCGCTCCACAACCACACCCTCAACCACCGCTACATGCCCGGCCTCGACTACGCCGCGCAGAAGCGGGAGATCTGCGGCCAGCAGGACAACCTCACCAAGCTGTACGGCACGCGCCCCCCGCTCTTCCGCCCGCCGTACGGCAACTACAACCAGGACACCCTGCGCGCGGCCCGGGCCTGCGGGGTGAAGGCGGTGCCGCTGTGGGCGGCGGAGGCGTTCCCGGACCGGATGGAGTGGCGGGAGTGGGATCGGGATCTGCATCCCGGGGACATCATCCTGACGCACTTCAGGGGGACGGATGAGTGGGAGGGGTCGATGGCGGACATGGTGCGCCAGGTGATGAGGACGGTGACGGAGAAGGGGTACGCGGTGGCCCGCCTGGAGGACTACGTCTGACCCTGCCGGCCCGAGCCCCGGCCCGTCCCGCCGTCTGAGGACTGCTCTGTGCCGGGAGTGCCGGAGCTGGGTAAATCCCGGCCCGTCCGGCGTTTGAGGACGGACCCCGCGCCCGGGGGACCCGCGTGGTGTGAGTTCCGGCTCGTCCGGTGTCTGAGCGCGGCCCCCGCACCCGAGCTGGGCAAATCCCGGCCCGTCCGGCGTTTGAGGGCGGACCCCGGGCCCGGGGAGACCCGCACGGTGCGGGTCCGGTCCGGCCCGGGGGCTCGCCGCACGGCGCGCCCCCGGGGCCGGGATCGACGCACGGGATTGGCACTCCGCTTGACCGAGTGCTAACCGCGGTCATAGTCTCGGGTCTGGCACTCCCCACCGGAGAGTGCCAGCACAGCGACGGGCAGATCCGGCACCCGCGACGACGGATCGACCTGGTCGCCACTCAGACAGATGAACCCCGAGATCTCCGAAGGGGGAGGTCGGACCGTGACGACCACCAGCTCCAAGGTTGCCATCAAGCCGCTTGAGGACCGCATTGTGGTCCAGCCGCTCGACGCCGAGCAGACCACGGCCTCTGGCCTGGTCATCCCGGACACCGCGAAGGAGAAGCCCCAGGAGGGCGTCGTCCTCGCGGTCGGCCCGGGTCGCTTCGAGAACGGTGAGCGCCTGCCGCTCGACGTCAAGACCGGCGACGTCGTTCTGTACAGCAAGTACGGCGGCACCGAGGTGAAGTACAACGGCGAGGAGTACCTCGTCCTCTCGGCCCGCGACGTACTCGCGATCATCGAGAAGTAGGTCGGATTACCGGGGCTCGCCCCGGAGTCTCCGTACCCCGTTTGTTTTGTGAACCGCGCCCCTGGCCCCCGCTGACAGTCATATCCCGGGCGCTGGGGGCGCGGTTCGTACACGAAGAGGACTGAAACGCTCCATGGCGAAGATCCTGAAGTTCGACGAGGACGCCCGTCGCGCCCTCGAGCGCGGCGTCAACAAGCTTGCCGACACCGTGAAGGTGACCATCGGCCCCAAGGGCCGCAATGTCGTCATCGACAAGAAGTTCGGCGCCCCCACCATCACCAATGACGGCGTCACCATCGCCCGCGAGGTCGAGCTCGACGACCCGTACGAGAACCTCGGCGCCCAGCTGGTGAAGGAGGTGGCCACCAAGACCAACGACATCGCTGGTGACGGCACCACCACCGCCACCGTGCTGGCCCAGGCGCTGGTCCGCGAGGGCCTGCGCAACGTCGCCGCCGGCGCCTCCCCGTCGTCCCTGAAGAAGGGCATCGACGCCGCCGTCAAGGCCGTGTCCGAGGAGCTCCTCGCGACCGCCCGTCCCATCGAGGACAAGGCCGACATCGCCGCCGTCGCCGCGCTCTCCGCGCAGGACCAGCAGGTCGGCGAGCTGGTCGGCGAGGCCATGGACAAGGTCGGCAAGGACGGTGTCATCACCGTCGAGGAGTCCAACACCTTCGGCCTGGAGCTGGACTTCACCGAGGGCATGGCCTTCGACAAGGGCTACCTCTCCCCGTACATGGTCACCGACCAGGAGCGTATGGAGGCCGTCCTCGACGACCCGTACATCCTGATCAACCAGGGCAAGATCTCCTCCATCCAGGACCTGCTCCCGCTGCTGGAGAAGGTCATCCAGGCGGGTGGCTCCAAGCCGCTGCTGGTCATCGCCGAGGATGTCGAGGGCGAGGCGCTCTCCACCCTGGTCGTCAACAAGATCCGCGGCACGTTCAACGCCGTGGCCGTCAAGGCCCCCGGCTTCGGCGACCGCCGCAAGGCGATGCTCCAGGACATGGCCGTCCTCACCGGCGCCACCGTCATCGCCGAGGAGGTCGGCCTCAAGCTCGACCAGGCCGGCCTGGACGTGCTGGGCTCCGCCCGCCGCGTGACCATCACCAAGGACGACACCACCATCGTCGACGGTGGCGGCAGCTCCGAGGAGATCACCGGCCGCGTCGCGCAGATCAAGGCCGAGATCGAGTCCACGGACTCCGACTGGGACCGCGAGAAGCTCCAGGAGCGCCTGGCGAAGCTGGCCGGCGGTGTCTGCGTGATCCGCGTCGGTGCCGCCACCGAGGTGGAGCTGAAGGAGAAGAAGCACCGTCTGGAGGACGCCATCTCCGCGACCCGCGCCGCGGTCGAGGAGGGCATCGTCTCCGGTGGTGGCTCCGCGCTCGTCCACGCCGTCAAGGTGCTGGAGGGCAACCTCGGCAAGGAGGGCGACGAGGCCACCGGTGTCGCCGTCGTCCGCCGCGCCGCCGTCGAGCCGCTGCGCTGGATCGCCGAGAACGCCGGCCTCGAAGGCTATGTGATCACCTCCAAGGTGGCCGAGCTGGACAAGGGCCAGGGCTTCAACGCCGCCACCGGCGAGTACGGCGACCTGGTGAAGGCCGGCGTCATCGACCCGGTCAAGGTCACCCGCTCCGCGCTGGAGAACGCCGCCTCGATCGCCTCCCTGCTGCTCACGACCGAGACCCTGGTCGTCGAGAAGCCGGCCGAGGACGAGGGCGACGCCGGTCACGGCGGCCACGGCCACTCCCACTGACGCATGACTCCGCGTCGGTAGCGGCACGCTGAACCGCATCCGGGCCCGGTGCCCCCGCCATGGGGACACCGGGCCCGGTGCCGTTCCGCCGAGGGCCGCCCGCCCGGGTGCGGCCCGGCCGGGTGCCGCCCGACCCCGCCCGCCCGGTGCCGTCCCGCCGTCGGGTGCCCGGGTGCCCGGGTGCCCGGGTGCCCGGGTGCCCGGGTGCCCGGATGCCGGGGAGCCGCCCCGGCTACCGCGGTCCGTACTTGCGGCCCGTCCGGGAGGTGACCCCGCCCAGCACCCCCCGGGGCGCCAGCTTCACCAGCCCCATCAGCGCCTTGTACCGGGGATCGGGGATCGAGACCGTCCGGCCGCGCGCCAGATCCGTCAGCGCCGCCCCCACCAGCTTGTCCGCGTCCAGCCACATCCACCCCGGGATGTTCTCCGTTCCCATCCCCGCCCGCTGGTGGAACTCGGTGCGTACGAAACCGGGGCAGAGCGCCATCAGCCGCACGCCGGTCCCGGCGAGGTCCCGGGCCGCGCCCTGGGTGAACTGGACCACCCACGACTTGGACGCGCCATAGGTCCCCCGGGGGACGAAGGCCGCCACCGACGCCACATTGACCACCCCGCCCCGGCCGCGCTCCCGCATGGACCGCGCGCCCGCCTCGGTGAGCCGGAGCACCGCCTCGCAGTGCACCTTCAGCATGGTCAGCTCATCGGCCATGGACACATCGAGGAAGCGGCCCTTGTTGCCGAAGCCGGCGTTGTTGACCAGCAGGTCCACCGGGTTGCGGGGATCGGAGAGCCGCCTTGCGACCGAGGCGATCCCCTCCTCCTCCGCGAGGTCGGCGGTGAGCACCTCGGCCTCGATGCCGTGCCGGTCGTGCAGTTCGGTGGCGTACTCCTCCAACCGCGCCTTGTCACGGGCGACCAGCACCAGATTGTGTCCATCGGAGGCGAGTCGCCGCGCGAAGGCGGCCCCGATGCCCGCCGTCGCGCCCGTGATCAGTGCAGTTGTCATAAGCGGCACGTTAGTGCCCGCGCCGGACGGCGGCGCACCCGCCCGTGCGCCCGGCGGCGCCCCGCCCTATCCGGCGCTCCGCGCGGCGGTGTACGCCCGGGCGGTCGCGAGCAGTTCGGAGTGGAGCGCCTCGCCCGCCGCGAGCACCTCGGGCAGCAGGGTGCGCTGCGTGGTCCCGGCGAGGAAGGCCATGGTCACCGTGACCCCGTGGTCCGGCCGGTGCACGATCTCCACCGGGTCGCCCGCCCGGATCGGGCCCGGCTCGACGACCCGCAGATAGGCGCCCGTCCTGGCCTGCCGGGTGAAGCGCCGCACCCAGCCCTTCTCGCCCATCCACGCCGCGAAGGTGCGGCAGGGGATGCGGCCGGTGGTCGCCTCCAGCACCGCGCGCCCGCCGATCCGCCACCGCTCGCCGACCAGCGCGGCGTTCACCTCGATCCCCGAGGTGGTGAGGTTCTCGCCGAAGATCCCGTTGCGCAGCGGGCGGCCGAGTTCCCCCTCCCAGAAGTCCAGATCCTCCCGGGCGACCGCGTACACCGCCTGATCGTCCCCGCCGTGGTGGCGCGGATCGCCGATCTCGTCACCCGCCAGCCCGCTGCCGCCCACTCCCTTGGGCCCGGGGCCCGAGACCCAGACCGGCCCGTCGACCGGCCGTTTGTCGATGGCGGTCAGGGCGGCGTCGCTGTACTCGGTGGGCCTGCGCGGGCCCGTGTTCACGGTCAGAAGCTTCATGGAGGTCACGCTAAACCCCTCTAGATCAAACAATCCAGCGAATAATTACCCATATCTCCAAGGGTCGCTTATATTCGAAGGGTGATTGAGGCCCGTCATCTCCGAGTCCTGCGCGCGGTCGCCGCCAGCGGTTCCTTCTCCGCCGCCGCCCGCACCCTGGGCTGCACCCAGCCCGCCGTCAGCCAGCAGATGAAGGCTTTGGAGACCTCCGCCGGCACTCCGCTGCTGATCCGCACCGGCCGGGAGATGCGGCTGACCCAGGCCGGTGAGGTGCTGGTGCGCCACGCCTCCGGCATTCTCGCCGGGCTCACCGCCGCCGAGGAGGAGATCGCGGCCATCGCGGGGCTGCGGGCCGGGCGGGTCCGGCTGGTCTCGTTCCCCAGCGGCAGCTCCACCCTGGTGCCCGCGGCCCTCGCGGCGCTGCGCGCCGCCCACCCCGGCACCCGGGTCTCCCTGGTGGACGCGGAGCCCCCGCGCTCGGTGGAGATGCTGCGCGAGGGGGACTGCGACATCGCGCTGGCCTTCCGCTACCGGGGGGCGCCCGAGCGGGAGGCCGACTGGGGCGATCTGATCGTCCGGCCGCTGCTCTCGGACCGGCTCGTCGGGCTGGTCCCGGAGGGTCACCCGCTCGCCGGCGCGGGCGCCGTCACCATCGGCGATCTGGCGGAGGACCCCTGGATCGCGGGGTGCCCGCGCTGCCGCCGCCAGTTGGTCGAGGTGTGCGAGGAGGCCGGTTTCACTCCCCGTATCGATTTCGCCACCGACGACTACCCGGCGGTGATCGGCCTGGTCGGGGCGGGTCTGGGGGTGGCGGTGCTGCCGGAGCTGGCGCTGGAGTCGGTACGTCCCAAGGGGGCGCGGACGGTCGCCGTCGAGCCGCCGGTGATCCGCGAGATCGTCGCCCTCACTCTGCCGGACCTCTCGCAGGTCCCCGCGGTGGCGGCCACCCTGGACGAGCTGAGCCGCGCGGCCTCGCGCTGACGCTCCCGGGGCGGGGGAATCCCGGCCGCGCGCGCCGAGAAGGAACGTTTCTGCCGATAGCCGGCCGGGTGGGGGCCTCAGTCGTGGTCCGGGCCGCCCGGGCCGCCCGGACCATCGGGGCCGCTCTGTCCCCCCGGCCCTCCGGCCCCGGCCGCGCTCGCCGCCGGGACCAGCCGGTGCCGCGCCCGCCCCATCAGCTCCTCGCGCTCGTCCTCCGTCAGGCCGCCCCACACGCCGTACGGCTCGCGCACCGCCAGGGCGTGTGCCGCGCACTCCGCTCGGACCGGGCACCTCATGCACACCTCTTTCGCCGAGTTCTCGCGCGCGCTGCGCGCCGCGCCCCGCTCTCCCTCGGGGTGGAAGAAGAGCGAGCTGTCCACCCCGCGGCAGGCCGCGAGGAGCTGCCAGTCCCAGAGATCGGCGTTGGGTCCGGGAAGGCGGGAGAAATCTGCCATAGCGCTTGCCCCTTGAAACCGTGCTGAGCGGATCGGTCGGGTGGGCGCGCGAGCGGAGATGCGAGCCGCATCCGGCACCCACGCTGCCCCACGACCGTACATCTACTGTGTTAGTAGATGTAAATATGACTCATTGCGAATCTAGCCACAGACACCACTCAATGTGAAGAAAATCAGCTAAATGGTGCATTCGTGGCAGGAGGGGTGGGAGGAGAACCGTTCCCCCGCAGTGCTCACCGCCGCGCACGCCCCCTCACGGGGAGTGCTGAAGAGTGCGGGCAGGGCCGTAACTCTTTCGAGTGACCGTCGTTGATAGTGCGGAGGCGGTTGCAGGAACAGGCGCTCGGGCACATGTCCGAAGGCGTTCAACCGCTCAGGTGAAGAAACGTACCCAGCCTGGAGGCTCAAGGTGACGCGCATCAGCTGCGGAGGGCGGCCATGACATCCGTCCTCGTCTGCGACGACTCCCCGCTTGCCCGAGAGGCGCTCCGCCGCGCGGTCGCGACCGTGCCCGGCGTCGAGCGCGTGACGACCGCGGCCAACGGTGAGGAAGTCCTCCGCCGCTGGGGCGCCGACCGCTCGGATCTCATTCTCATGGATGTCCGCATGCCCGGCCTCGGCGGCGTGGAGACCGTCCGCCGGCTGCTCTCCGCCGACCCCGGGGCCCGGATCATCATGCTCACGGTCGCCGAGGATCTCGACGGGGTGGCGCTCGCGGTCGCCGCGGGGGCCCGCGGCTATCTCCACAAGGACGCCTCGCGGGCCGAGCTGCGCGCGACCGTCACCCAGGCGCTCGCCGACCCGACCTGGCGGCTCGCCCCGCGCCGGCTCCGCTCGGCCGAGATGGGCGCCGCGCCCACCCTCACCGCACGGGAGATCCAGGTGCTCGAAGGGATGAGCCACGGCCGGTCCAACGCGGAGATCGGCCGTGAGCTGTTCCTCTCCGAGGACACGGTCAAGACCCATGCGCGCCGGCTGTTCAAGAAGCTGGGCGCGTCGGACCGGGCGCACGCCGTCGCGCTCGGATTCCGCTGGGGCCTGGTCCGCTAGAGGGCGGCCCGGGCGCCGCTGACGGGTGCCGGGAGCATGCGGGGAACCCCGCCCGCCGTACGGTGGGCGGGGAGACGGGCGACCGCGGGCGCCCGTTTCCCGCGCGATGCCGCATCCTTGAGGTGTGGAGTTCCTCGGGGACGAGTCCGGCGAGCGGAAGGGGAGGGCGCAGGCGATGAGTTCCGGCGCACCTGCTCATAACGCTTCGGTGCACAACATGGGGCACAGTGCCACGGATGAGCCGCGGTCCATGCACCATGGACCGATGCGTGACGACAACACCACGGTGATCGGTGCGCTCGTTCACCGTGCCGTCGACGGCGACGAGCAGGCCACGCACGATCTCCTCGCGCATGTTCATCCGCTCGCGCTGCGTTACTGCCGCACCCGGCTCAACCGGCTGCCCGGTGACGCTCGCCACTTTGTGGAGGACCTCGCCCAGGAGGTCTGTGTCGCGGTGCTGATGGCACTGCCCCGGTACCGGGACACCGGCAGGCCCTTCGAGGCCTTCGTCTTCGCCATCGCCACCCACAAGGTCGCCGATCTCCAGCGGGCGGCCATGCGTCACCCGGGGTCCACGGCCGTCCCCTCGGACGAGATGCCCGAGCGCCCCGACGATTCGCTCGGCCCGGAGGAGCGCGCCCTGCTCAGCGATGACGCGGAGTGGGCCAAGAGGCTGCTGGCCAACCTCCCGGAGAACCAGCGGGAGCTGCTGGTGCTGCGGGTCGCGGTCGGTCTGACCGCGGAGGAGACCGGGCAGATGCTGGGCATGTCGCCCGGTGCCGTCCGGGTCGCCCAGCACCGGGCGCTCAGCCGGCTGCGCGCCCTCGCCGAGCAGTAGCCGGCGGCCCGCGCGGGCGGTGCGGGCCACCGGGTGTTCTTGATCGTGGAATGAGTGGGCGTCCGGGGCCGTTAGCATGGACATCCGCACCGATCAAGGCCATTGGGGAAGGTGTCATGACCAACGTCGACGGAGTGCCCGAGAAATTCGCGACACTCGGGCTGACCTACGACGATGTGCTGCTGCTGCCGGGCGCCTCGGACATGGCGCCCGACCAGATCGACACCTCCTCGTACATCTCGAAGAACGTACGGGTGAACATCCCGCTGCTCTCCGCGGCCATGGACAAGGTCACCGAGTCTCGGATGGCCATCGCCATGGCCCGCCAGGGCGGCGTGGGCGTGCTCCACCGCAATCTCTCCATCGCCGACCAGGCCAACCAGGTCGACCTGGTGAAGCGCTCCGAGTCCGGCATGGTCACCGACCCGATCACGGTCCACCCGGACGCGACGCTCGGTGAGGCCGACGAGCTGTGTGCGAAGTTCCGGATCAGCGGTGTCCCGGTGACCGACCGGGGCGGCAAGCTGCTGGGCATCGTCACCAACCGCGATATGGCCTTCGAGTCGGACCGCGGCCGTCAGGTGCGCGAGGTCATGACCCCGATGCCGCTGGTCACCGGCAAGGTCGGGATCTCCGGTGTGGACGCCATGGAGCTGCTGCGCCGCCACAAGATCGAGAAGCTTCCGCTGGTCGACGACGCGGGTGTGCTCAAGGGCCTGATCACGGTCAAGGACTTCGTCAAGGCCGAGCAGTACCCGAGCGCCGCCAAGGACAAGAACGGCCGGCTGCTCGTCGGCGCCGCCGTCGGTGTCGCCGGTGACGCCTTCGAGCGGGCCCAGGCGCTGATCGAGGCGGGCGTCGACTTCATCGTCGTCGACACCGCCCACGGCCACTCCCGGCTGGTCGGCGACATGGTCGCCAAGATCAAGTCCAATGCCTCCGGCGTCGATGTCATCGGCGGCAACATCGCCACCCGCGACGGCGCCCAGGCGCTGATCGACGCCGGTGTCGACGGCATCAAGGTGGGTGTGGGCCCCGGCTCCATCTGTACGACCCGCGTGGTCGCCGGCATCGGCGTACCGCAGGTCACCGCGATCTACGAGGCGGCGCTCGCCGCCAAGGCGGCCGGTGTCCCGGTCATCGGCGACGGCGGCCTCCAGTACTCGGGCGACATCGCCAAGGCCCTGGTCGCGGGCGCCGACACGGTGATGCTCGGCTCGCTGCTCGCGGGCTGCGAGGAGTCGCCGGGCGAGCTGCTCTTCATCAACGGCAAGCAGTTCAAGTCCTACCGGGGCATGGGTTCGCTCGGTGCGATGCAGTCCCGCGGCGAGCAGCGCTCCTTCTCGAAGGACCGCTACTTCCAGGAGGGCGTCGCCTCCGACGAGAAGCTGGTGCCCGAGGGCATCGAGGGCCAGGTGCCCTACCGGGGTCCGCTCTCCGCCGTCGTCCACCAGCTCGTGGGCGGGCTGCGCCAGTCGATGTTCTATGTCGGCGGGTCCACGGTCCCCGAGCTCCAGGACCGGGGCCGGTTCGTCCGGATCACCTCGGCGGGGCTCAAGGAGAGCCACCCGCACGACATCCAGATGACGGTCGAGGCGCCGAACTACAGCAGGAAGTAGCGGGCGGGCAAGCGGGCGTACGCGTCCGGAAAGGGCGGCTCCGGTCTCCGGAGCCGCCCTTTCGGGTGTGTCGGGGATACTGGTAGCGCAGACGTAGAGGGAAAGGCCATACAAGGTGACTGAGATCGAGATCGGGCGCGGCAAGCGCGGTCGCAGGGCGTACGCGTTCGATGACATCGCCGTCGTTCCGAGCAGGCGCACACGGGACCCGAAGGAGGTCTCGATCGCCTGGCAGATCGATGCCTACCGCTTTGACCTGCCCTTCCTGGCCGCTCCGATGGATTCCGTGGTCTCTCCGCAGACCGCGATCCGCATCGGTGAGCAGGGCGGCCTCGGGGTCCTCAACCTGGAGGGCCTGTGGACGCGGTACGAGGACCCGCAGTCGCTGCTCGACGAGATCGCGGAGCTGCCGGCCGAGACCGCGACCCGCCGCCTCCAGGAGATCTACGAGGCTCCGATCAAGGAGGAGCTGATCGGGCAGCGGATCAAGGAGGTGCGCGACTCCGGCGTGGTGACCGCCGCGGCGCTCTCCCCGCAGCGGACCGCCGAGTTCTCCAAGGCCGTGGTCGACGCGGGTGTGGACATCTTCGTCATCCGGGGCACCACCGTCTCCGCCGAGCACGTCTCCGGCGCGGCCGAGCCGCTGAACCTGAAGCAGTTCATCTATGAGCTGGATGTTCCGGTGATCGTCGGTGGCTGTGCCACCTACACCGCCGCGCTGCACCTGATGCGCACCGGCGCGGCCGGTGTCCTCGTGGGCTTCGGCGGCGGCGCCGCCCACACCACCCGCAATGTGCTGGGCATCCAGGTTCCGATGGCGACCGCGGTGGCCGATGTCGCCGCCGCCCGCCGGGACTACATGGACGAGTCCGGCGGTCGCTATGTCCATGTCATCGCCGACGGCGGTGTGGGCTGGTCCGGCGACCTCCCCAAGGCCATCGCCTGCGGCGCGGACGCGGTGATGATCGGCTCCCCGCTGGCCCGCGCCACGGACGCGCCGGGCCGGGGCCGCCACTGGGGCATGGAGGCCGTCCACGAGGACGTGCCGCGCGGCAAGCTGATGGACCTGGGCATCGTGGGCACCATGGAGGAGGTCCTCACCGGCCCCTCGCACACCCCGGACGGCTCGATGAACTTCTTCGGGGCGCTCCGCCGCGCGATGGCCACCACGGGCTACAGCGAGCTGAAGGAGTTCCAGCGCGTCGAGGTGACGGTCGCGGACTCGCAGCACAGCCGCTGACCGTCCCGGACGGTTCGGCGGGAGGGATACGCGGGAGGGGCCCGGCACCGGGAATCGGTGCCGGGCCCCTCCCTCGTATCCCCGGCGCGCTACAGCCGGTGGGCGGCCCCCGCCGGGGTGGCGCCCCTGGTGTCCAGGAGGAGCTGGGCCTTCACGGCCAGGCTCTGGAGGTCGTAGGTGCGGTGGTGCTGGACCAGCACGGTCAGATCCGCCGCCGCCGCGGCCTCGTAGAGGGAGTCCGCGCGGGGGACGGGCCGCTCGCGCACCCGCCAGTCGGGCACCCAGGGGTCGTGGTAGCTGACCGAGGCGCCCAGATCCATCAGCCGCCGGGCGATCTCGTCGGCGGGGGAGCCGGCGAGATCGGCGAGGTCCGGTTTGTAGGTGACACCGAGCAGCAGCACCCGGGCGCCCCGGGCCGACTTCCCGTGCTCGTTCAGCAGGGTCGCGCACCGCTGGATCACATACTGGGGCATCCGGGTGTTGATCTCCTGTGCCAGGCCGACCATGCGCAGTGGGTGGCCGGGCGTGCGTCCGCCGCACGGGATGGTCCCCGGGTCCAGCGGGATGCCGTGGCCGCCGACGCCGGGGCCCGGGCGGAAGGCCTGGAAGCCGTACGGCTTGGTCTCGGCGCAGCGGATGACGTCCCAGAGGTCGACGCCCAGGTCATGGCAGAGCACCGCCATCTCATTGACCAGCGCGATATTCACATGGCGGAAGTTGGTTTCCAGAACCTTGACGGTCTCGGCCTCGCGCAGCCCCCGGGCGCGGACGACCTTGTCGGTGAGCCGTCCGTAGAACGCGGCGGCCGACTCGGTGCAGGCGGGGGTGAGGCCGCCGATGACCTTGGGGGTGTTGGCGTAGTCGTGGGTCCGGCTGCCGGGGTCCACCCGGCCGGGGGAGTACGCGAGGTGGAAGTCGCGGCCCGCGCGCAGCCCCGAGCCGTCCTCCAGGATCGGGCGCAGGAAGGACTCCGTCGTCCCGGGCTGTACGGCGGATTCGAGCAGCACCGTGGTGTGCGGGCGGAGCCGGGCGGCCAGGGCGCGGGCGGCCTCGCCGAGCGCGGTGAGGTCGAGATTGCCGTCCGGGCCGAGGGGGGTGGGGGCGCAGACGGCGGCGGTGCGCACGCGGCCCAGCTCGGCCGGGTCGGTGACGGTCCGGAACCCCCCGGAGAGCATGCGGCGGATGTCGGCGGGGGTGCGGCCCGCCGCCGGTTCGGTGAGCTGTCGCGGGTCGGTGTCGTAGCCGATCGTCTCGATGCCGGCGGCCACGGCGGCCTGGGCGAGGGGCAGGCCGTGGTGACCGAGTCCGATGACGGCGAGGTCTGCGGGCATGAGTGGCCGTCCTTCCCTTAGCCGGAGGGGAGCGTGGGCGCAAGCCCTGTGGGCGGAACGGGCGGGCGCAATGTCAGACTAGGCGTAAATATGACCGTTATGCGGTATTGCGCGGCCGTGGTTGTCCGCGTCGGCGGGGGGTTTGTCCACAGGCGGTGGCTGAAGTGGGCCACTGCGGACAGAATCGATGTGGTGAGCCCGGTCGGGACGGGGGAGTACCGGGCCCGCGCAGGGGTACACGGGGGCGACGGGAGGCAAGCGCAGTGAAGACAGCGACACTGGGACCCGAGGAGCGCGCCCAGGCTCTCGCGGCCATGGCCGAGCGGGAGCTGGACATCCTGGTCGTGGGCGCCGGCGTGGTCGGCGCGGGCACGGCACTGGACGCGGTGACAAGAGGGCTCTCCACCGGACTGGTGGAGGCCCGCGACTGGGCGTCGGGCACATCGAGCCGCTCCAGCAAGCTCATCCACGGTGGGCTGCGCTATCTGGAGATGCTGGACTTCGCGCTGGTCCGCGAGGCCCTCAAGGAGCGCGGGCTGCTGCTGGAGCGGCTGGCGCCGCACCTGGTCAAGCCCGTGCCCTTTCTCTATCCCCTCCAGCACAAGGGCTGGGAGCGGATCTACGCCGGATCGGGCGTGGCGCTCTACGACGCGATGTCGGTGTCGTCGGGCCACGGCCGGGGTCTGCCGGTGCACCGCCATCTCTCCCGGCGGCACGCCCTGCGGGTGGCGCCCTGCCTGAAGAAGGACGCCCTGGTCGGCGCCCTCCAGTACTACGACGCCCAGATGGACGACGCCCGCTATGTGGCGATGCTGGTGCGCACCGCCGCGAGCTATGGGGCGCGGGTCGCCAGCCGCGCCCGGGTCGTCGGCTTTCTGCGCGAGGGCGAGCGGGTGGTGGGCGCCCGTGTCCAGGACGTCGAGGGCGGCGGCGAGTACGAGATCCGCGCCAAGCAGGTGGTCAACGCCACCGGGGTGTGGACGGACGACACCCAGGCGCTGATCGCCGAGCGCGGCCAGTTCCATGTGCGCGCCTCCAAGGGCATCCACCTGGTGGTGCCCAAGGACCGCATCCACTCCACCACCGGGCTGATCCTGCGCACGGAGAAATCGGTGCTCTTCGTCATCCCCTGGGGGCGGCACTGGATCGTCGGCACCACGGACACCGACTGGGATCTCGACAAGGCCCACCCGGCGGCCTCCAGCGCCGATATCGACTATCTGCTGGAGCACGTCAACTCGGTGCTGGCCGTCCCCCTCACCCGCGATGACGTCCAGGGCGTCTACGCGGGCCTGCGGCCCCTGCTCGCCGGGGAGTCGGATGCCACGAGCAAGCTCTCCCGCGAGCACACGGTGGCCCACCCCGTGCCGGGTCTGGTGGTCGTCGCGGGCGGAAAGTACACCACCTACCGGGTGATGGCGAAGGACGCGGTGGACGAGGCGGTGCACGGACTCGACCAGCGGGTCGCCGACTGTGTCACCGAGGATGTCCCGCTCGTCGGCGCCGAGGGCTACACCGCCCTGTGGAACGCGCGCGCGAGGATCGCCGCCCGCACCGGCCTCCATGTGGTGCGCGTGGAGCATCTGCTCAACCGGTACGGCTCGCTGACCGAGGAGGTGCTCGCGCTGATCGCCGCCGATCCGTCGCTCGGTGAGCCGCTCACCGGTGCCGACGACTATCTGCGGGCCGAGATCGTCTACGCCGCCTCCCACGAGGGCGCCCGCCATCTCGATGATGTGCTGACCCGGCGCACCCGGATCTCGATCGAGACCTTCGACCGGGGGACCCTCAGCGCCCGGGAGTGCGCGCGGCTGATGGCCCCGGTGCTGGGCTGGGAGAAGGCGCAGGTCGAGAAGGAGGTCGAGCACTACGAGAAGCGGGTCCAGGCCGAGCGGGAATCGCAGCGGCAGCCCGACGACCTGACGGCCGACGCGGCGCGGCTGGGAGCGCCGGACATCGTGCCGCTCTGACCCGGCGGCGTCCGGGGCGCGCCTTCCGGGCCACGGCCCCGGGGGCGCGCGGCGCGTGACGCACCGTCCGTCCGCCCCGTGCCACCGGCGTGGACGGACGGCCGGGTTCGCGCCGGGGAATGGCATGGTGGATGCTCGGACCCTCGGGGCCGCGCCGGTGGTCGGCGGACCCGGGAGAAGTGCCGGTCCCGGAGTGAGGGACAATGATGGCTCTGCCAAGGCGTGTTACCGCATCGCGCGGGAGCGGCAGGCGCGGGCGAAGACCACGGATCGCAGAGGGGACGCATGTCGGAGGCGGAGCAGTCGCGGGAGCCCCAGCAGGACGAGTCCACCGACCCGAAGGCGCCGGAGCCGGGCGGAGCCGGCGGCGCGTCCCGGGGCACCGGCGCGCCGGACGCGGACACCGCGGCGGAATCGGGGACTCGGTCCGGCTCCGGGGCCCGGGACACGTCCGCTGACGCGGATACAGACGCGGCGGCGGACCCGGAGGTTGAGCCGTCCGGCGACGACCCGGCCAGGCCGGCGGGCGACGGCTCCGCGCACGGCGACGCCGAGGCCGACGGCCGCGCCGCGGGCGGCGCGGCGGCGAAGGCCGATGCCGCTCCCGTGGCGCGCGGCTCCGGGACCGTTCCCCGCCAGACGACCGGCAAGGAGAGCGTCACCGCGGGAGCGGGTGAGCGGGAGGCCGCGGCTCGGGGCGGCGGCACGCCGCGCGGCTCCCGCCCGGGTGACACCTCCGCGAAGCCCGCCCGCCCCACCGGCGGCGCGGGCTCCGAGAAGAGCCCACCCCGTGAAACGCCCTCCGGACGGGGGGAATCGGCCCCCGGGCGCGGCTCCGCCTCGGGCCGGACCGGCACCCCGGCGCGGGACTCCGAGGGGCGGCTGCTCTCCGGGCGGTACCGGCTCGGCGGCGTTCTCGGCCGGGGCGGCATGGGCACGGTCTGGCGCGCGGTGGACGAGACCCTCGGCCGCACCGTCGCCGTCAAGGAACTGCGCTTCCCCAACAGCATCGACGACGAGGAGAAGCGCCGCCTCATCACCCGCACCCTCCGCGAGGCCAAGGCCATCGCCCGGATTCGCAACAACAGCGCGGTCACGGTCTACGACGTGGTGGACGAGGACGACCGCCCCTGGATCGTGATGGAGCTGGTCGAGGGCAAGTCCCTCGCCGAAGTCATCCGCGAGGACGGCACCCTGACACCCCGCCGGGCCGCCGAGGTCGGGCTCGCCATTCTCGACGTGCTGCGCTCCGCGCACCGCGAGGGCATCCTGCACCGCGATGTGAAGCCGTCCAATGTGCTGATCGCCGACGACGGGCGCGTGGTCCTCACCGACTTCGGTATCGCGCAGGTCGAGGGCGACCCGTCGATCACCTCCACCGGCATGCTGGTCGGCGCCCCGTCGTACATATCGCCGGAGCGGGCGCGCGGCCACCGCCCCGGGCCGGCCGCCGACCTCTGGTCGCTCGGCGGACTGCTCTACGCGAGCGTGGAGGGCTGCCCGCCCTACGACAAGGGCTCCGCCATCGCGACGCTGACCGCCGTGATGACCGAGTCGCTCGACCCGCCGAAGAACGCGGGCCCCCTGGAAGAGGTCATCTACGGCCTGCTCGCCAAGGACCCCGCCCAGCGGCTCGACGACCGGGGCGCCCGGGCCCTGCTGACCAAGGTGGTCTTCGCGCCCGAGACGGCCGCGCCGGAGCCGCCGGTGGACGCCACCCGGGCGATGGCGCTGCCGCCGATCCCGCAGCCCGTCAAGCCGCGGGCGAAGTCCCCGGCTGCCGACCGGGGGCGCGGCGGGCCCGCGCCGCTGGCGAGTGCCCCGGCCGTCGCCCCGCAGCACGGCGGCCCGCCGGTGCCGCCGGTCCAGCGGGCCCGCGCGCCGCTCACCGATGTGGTCTCCCGCCGCACCCTGGCCGTCATCGCGGCCGTGGTGGTGCTCGCCGTCGTGGCCACCGTGCTCTATCTGACCCGGGGCTCCGACGGGGACGGCGAGAGCGCCGGCTCCGACGGCAAGGGCGACACCACCGCGTCGACCGGTGCCCGGACCCCGGGCGGCGGCGAGAAGACGACCGCCGGCGAGACGGGCGGTTCGGCCGAGCCGGGCCCCGGCACCGGGCCCACCTCCGACGGCTCCCCGGAGGAGTCCGCCGACAACGGCGCGGACGAGAAGGAGAAGGAAGAGAAGGAGAAGGAGAAGGAGACCGACTCCTCTGCGTCCTCGGACGCCGAGCCCGACGGCGGAGTCCCGGACGGCTACACCCCGGTGTCGAACGGCCGCTTCCGCTTCGCCATGGCCATGCCCGAGGGCTTCACCATGACCGGTGTCGCCGGCCAGAACTCGGGCGGCATCTTCAGCAGGAGCGGAGGCTTCCCCCGGGTCCAGGTCGACTTCAACAGCAGCCCCGGCGACGACGCGGCGGCGGCCTGGAACGCGGCGGTCCCCGGTACGCGCTCGACCAGCACCGCGTACAAGCACCTGGGTGTCAGGGAGGCCGAGTTCAACGGGTACCCGACCGTCGCGGACTGGGAGTTCGAGCGGCGCCAGCAGGGCGACCGAATACGGGTCCTGAACAGGGGATTCAAGGTCGATGAGAAGCGTGGCTACTCGATCATGGTGAGCTGCCGGGCGAGCGAGTGGAACGGCTCCGAGTGCACCCGGCTGCGCGAGACGGCGTTCGACACGTTCAAGCCCAAAGGCTGAGCCGGGCCACGTATCGTGAGTGCTCACGGCGGAGAGGCCACGGCAACAGCCGGATGCACGACCGGAATTGACCCATAGGGAAGTACGTCGGCGCTCCGGTGTCCTGCCGGGGCCGGTGAACGGCGGCTCGTTCGAGGGGAGGCGACATGGACGACTACGCGGGAAGGGTGCTGGCCGACCGCTACCGCCTTCCGCTGCCCCCGGCCGATGAGTACGAACTGGTCGTCACCCGGGCGTTCGACACCTACAGCGGCCAGGAAGTGCTGGTGCGCCAGGTCCCGCTGCCGGAGGTCGTGGAGGCCGAGGTCGTCGAGACCGACGGCCCGCCGGGAGCCGCGGCCCCCCGCAGGACCCAGGGCCGCGCCGTCCGCAGGCCCACCGACCCCGCCGTTCTGCGCGCCGTCGAGGCCGCGCAGGCCGCCGCCTCGATCCCCGACCACGCCCGGCTCGACCAGGTCTTCGATGTCTTCGCCGAGGCCGGGTCCCTGTGGATAGTGAGTGAGCGCGTCGCCGCCCGCCCGCTCGCCGCCCTCCTCGCCGAACAGCCGCTGACGCCCTACCGGGCGGCCGAGGTGGCATCCGATGTCCTGACCGCCCTGCTCGTCCTGCACGCGCACGGCTGGACCCACCGGAACATCACCACCCGCACGGTCCTGGTCTGCGACGACGGACGGGTCGTCCTCACCGGCCTCGCGGCGGGCGCCGCCGAGGAGGCGCTGTGCGGATACGCCCCGGTCCCGCAGGACGTGCCGGAGCCCTTCGCCGACGACCTCCCGCTCTACGACGACGAGGACGGCCCGCTCACCGCCTATCCCGAGGCCGGCACCGCCGAGGACGACGACGGCCACTACGCCGACATCGAAACTGTGGACACCGACACCGACACCGACACCGACGCCGACGCCGACGCCGACACCGACGCCGACGCCGACGCCGACGCCGACGCCGACGCCGACGCCGACGCGGACGACGACATGGGCGGCGGCGGCCAGGAGGTCCACCGGGCCCACGGGTCCCACGACGGATACGGCGGGGAGTACGGGGAGTACGGGGACGGACCCGGCGGCGGGTACGCCGGCCGCTCCGGCCACGACCCCTACGCGGACGACACCGGCCCCCCGCGCCTCCCTCCCGTACCGGAGAGCGGTGTACCGGACGCGCGGGCCGCGCGCTCCGGTGCGATCGCGGCCTACCGGGCGGGCGCGCGCGCCGCCGCCCGGGACAGCGAGGAGCAGCGGCGCGGCGGGCCGCCCGTGCAGAGCGGCCACGACCCCGACTGGTGGGCCCGCAGGCCCGGCGAGCCCTCCCGCGCGATCCCGCCCGGCGACGAGGACGAGAACGACGACCGGTACAACGACCGGGACGGTTCTCACGACCGGCCCGATCCGCGCGACCGCGACCGCGACCGCGACCGCGACGGCGCCCACGGCCCGGACGGCTGGGACGACGGGGACGGCTGGGACGCCGGGGACGACGACCGGCCCGGGTACGCCCGGCTCGCCGGCACCTGGCACGACCGCCCCTTCCCCGGCGGCCAGGACGGCCCCCCGCCGCTCCCCGCCGGCGGCGGCTTCCTCCCCGCCGAGCCCCGGGCGCTCCCCCCGGCCCCGGCTCCCCGCCCGCTGCCACCGGTCCCGCCCGCCGGGCCAGGGACCCCCGGCACCATCCGCGAGAACGACCCCTACGGCGTGCGCGCGCCGCGCCCCGAGGAGCGGCCCCCCGCCCTGCCCGAGCCGCGCTCCGCCGGCACGCCCCTGCCCGCGGCATCGGCCTCCTCCTCCGGCTCCGGAAGCTGGGACCGGGGCGCCGCCGACGCCCTGCGCGCCGATGCCCAGCGGCAGCCCCTGCCCGCCGCCGATGGCCGGCCCGCCGCCGGGCGCTGGGACGAGGTCGTCGCGGGCGCGGAGGCCCCCGTCTACCGGGGCCCCGCCACCCCGCTGGCCGCCGAGCGGGCCCGCCAGGCACGGATCGCCGTCGTCGGCGCGGTCACCGAGCGCTGGGCGCCCGAACAGGCCGGCCCCGTTCACGAGAACTGGCAGCTCGCCGCACCCGTGGGCCCCGCGACCGACCTCTGGGCCCTCGGCGCGCTGCTCTACCGCTCCGTCCAGGGCCACGCCCCCTACCCCGAGGAGAGCGCACCCGAACTCGTCCAGCTGGTCTGCTCCGAGCCGCCCGCCTTCGCCGAGGAGTGCGGCCCGCTGCGGCCGGTCGTCGAGTCCCTGCTGCGCCAGGACCCCACCGAGCGCCCCGATGTCGAGGAGCTGAGGGGCTGGCTGCGCTCACTGGTGCGCTCGGCCCCCGAGCCCGAGGCGGGCGTGGGCGTGGTGCCGCTGCCGCCGGGCGCGGTGGACGGCAGCCGGCTCCCCGTCGTGCGCCGCCGGGGCGAGCTGGTCCGCAAGCGCCGGGGCGGCTCGGCCGAGGTCGTCCACGGCCGCCACCGCCACAAGAAGCCCCGCCCGGAGCGGCGCGGCCCCCGGACGCTGGGCCGGCTGCTGCTGGTGCTGATCCTGCTGCTCATGGCGGCGGCGATCGCCTATGCCGTGAAGTTCATGCCGAAGGCCGGCGAGGAGGAGGGCCCGGAGCCGCAGGGCAGTTCGGAACCCCGGGCCACGGCCTCCAGGAGCCCCGGTCCTGAGCCGGCCACCCCGGCGCCGTCCCGCACCGGCTCGCCCGGCACCCAGCAGCCCCAGACCTCCGCTCCGGCGGGTACCGCCCCCACCGGCTTCGCGCTGCGCACGGACCCCGAGGGCTTCCGTACCGCCGTCGACAGCGACTGGCGCCGCAGCCCCATCAACGACATAGGCCAGGTCCGTTACAGCAACGGGGACTTCACCCTGATCGTCGTCCCCGGCCGGGACAGCGTGGCGACGGAGGGCGACGATCCGCTGGTCTACCAGCGGGACAAGGAGCGCGAACTCCAGCCGTACCGCGACTCGTCCTGGGCCGAGGCGACGGGGCTGCGCCGCATACAGGTCGGTCAGCGGGTCATGGCCGAGGGGCAGTTCAGCTGGCAGGACACCAACGGCCGCCAGGTGTACGTCCGCAACCTGGCGATGATCCTCGACGGCCGCTACCACGTGGTCCAGGTGATCGGCCCGGACGAGCAGCGGGACAAGGTGACCCAGGCGTTCCGCGCCGCCGCGGACTCCTACCGCAAGACCCGCTGAACGCCCCGCCGGGCCGGCGATCCGGAGACCATGCCGGAGACCAGCCCGGAGAATCGCCCCGCGTTCGCACGTCATGTCCGGTTACGCGTGGGGCACATGGGAGGGCCGAGGTTCCCCACCCGTGATCCCTTTCCGTAATCTGGGCCACCGGGAAGTGAGGGCGGGGACGTGGAGAACTCACCGAGTACGGAGACCGGGCTGCTCATAGCGGGCAGGTACCGGCTGGCCGAGAGCATCGGCCGGGGCGGCATGGGCAGGGTGTGGCGCGCACACGACGAAGTGCTGCACCGGGTGGTCGCCATCAAGGAACTGACGGCGGGAATGTACGCATCCGGCGCCGATCGCGCCGTGTTCCACACCCGCACCAGAACGGAGGCGAGAGCGGCGGCCCGGATCAGCCACCCCGGAGTGGTCACGGTCCATGACGTGCTCGACCACGACGCCCGCCCCTGGATCGTCATGCAGTACGTCGACGGCCCGTCACTCGCCGACGCGACCGGCGACTCCGGGCGGGTCCCCGCGCCGGAGGCCGCCCGGATAGGGCTCCAGGTGCTGCGCGCCCTGGACGCCGCGCACACGGCCGGAGTCCTGCACCGTGACGTCAAGCCCGCCAATGTGCTGCTCGCGCGGGACGGCCGGGCCCTGATCACCGACTTCGGCATAGCCTCCATAGAGGGCGATCCCACGCTCACCCGGACCGGGGAGATCGTCGGCTCCATCGACTATCTGGCGCCCGAGCGGGTGCAGGGCGCGGACCCGGGCCCGGCGTCGGACCTCTGGTCGCTGGGCGCCACGCTCTACACGGCGGTGGAGGGCGTCTCTCCCTTCCGGCGCACATCGCCGATGACCACCATGCAGGCCGTGGTCGGCGAGGAACCGCAGCCTCCGGTGCACGCGGGCCCCCTGGGGCCGGTGATCACGGCGCTGCTCTCCAAGAATCCCGCCGACCGCCCCTCCACCGCACGGGCCGAGGAGATGCTCCGGGAGGTCACGGAGGGGCGGAGCCCGGCCCCGTACCGCACCCGGGTCCTCCCGGAATCCGCCGAGCCGCCGACCGTGCACCAGCCCCTGGCGCCCGCCTCCGGCGAGCCGCCCGCCCCCGGCGTGCGGCGGCGCGTGCGGCGCCGCGTGCGGCGGCGCACGGTGGCGGCGGCCGCGGCGCTGGCCGTCCTGGTGGGACTGGGCGCCGGGTACGGGGTCATGAACTACGGGAACGACGAGACGGACCCGTCCGCCGGGAAGACGATGACGGCCGAGGAGTCCGCCGGCACGGGAGCCGGTGCCGGTGCCGGTGCCGGGTCCGGCCCGGACACCGCGAAGAGCCCCGGCACCCAGGCGGGTTCCGGGGCCGGGGGGAGTCAGGATGCCCCGAAGGGCCCGGATGCCCCGGAGAACGGTGTCTCCCAGGGGATGGACCGGGCGCCGGAGGGCTGGCGCAGGGTGCAGGACCCGAAGGGCTTCGGTCTCCTCGTGCCGGAGGGCTGGAACCGGCAGATCGTTGTCCCCGATCAGGTCGATTACACACCCGACAACGGGAAGCACCACATCCGGGTCGGTATCGACCCCGCCCCCGACTTCGAGCATCCGAACGATCATCTGCTGAAGCTGGAGAAGGGCGCGCTCAGCCGGCTCCCGGACTACACCAGGGTGCGGTTGGAGCCCAATGACTTCCGGGACTACGAGAAGTCCGCGGTGTGGGAGTTCACCTGGACGGCAGGGGCCTCCGCCGGCTCCCGGCGCGGCATCAACCAGGTCTACTACGGCGACGACGGCACCGAGTACGCGATCTATCTGTCCGCCCCCGTCGAGGACTGGGCGGAGAGCCGGAAGCAGTTCGACACCATGCTCCAGAGCTGGCGGCCCCCCGAGTGAGCCCGCTCCCCGCCGGCCCCGCCCCGGACGGTCTCCGTACCGCCGGGTCGAAGGGGGTCCGGGCTCCGGCGTCACCCGCCGGGACCGGGGCGGAGTCCTCCGGATCTGTCCGGAGCGGGTCGGGACCGCCGGGACGGCCGAGGAGGGCGACGAACCGCCGCCGCCCCCGTGGCCTGGCGCGCCTTCCCGGGAGCAGGGTGGCGGCAGCGGATCTGCGAGCCGTCCGCCCGCCGGCCGCTCCCGGTGACAAGCCCCTGATCAGGGCCGATGTGCCAGCGATCGCTGGCGCGGTGGTGCAGGCCCGGTGAAAGCTGTTACCCGCGGGTACCCAAAGAGGGCGAGCGCCGCATACGCTCGCCCTCATGACGGACTCGAAGGCCCCCGCCGCCGCCCCCGGCACCAACCCCGCGGCCCCCGCCCCGGCCGGTGCGCGCACCGCCGCCGACGTGGTCACTCCCGAGGTGGTCGCCCAGCTCGTCCGCGGTGTCGTCGGCACCGGCCGGACCGCCAACCACACCCCCTTCACCGGGGCGAAACTGGCGGATCTGCCCGAGTCGACCCCGGACGATGTGGCCGAGGCCTTCGAGCGGGCCCGCGCGGCCCAGCCCGTCTGGGCCGCGACACCCGTGCGCACCCGCGCCGCCGCCCTGCTGCGCTTCCACGATCTGCTGCTCGAACGGCAGGCCGAGGTCCTCGACCTGATCCAGCTGGAGACCGGCAAGGCCCGCCTCCACGCCCACGAGGAGATCCAGGCCGTCGCCGTCGCGGCCCGGCACTACGGCCGCCGGGCCGCGGCCCATCTGCGCCCGCGCCGCCACGCGGGTGTCGTCCCGGTGCTCACCAGGACCACCGAACTGCGCCATCCGCGCGGGGTCATCGGCCAGATCGCGCCCTGGAACTACCCGCTGGAGCTGTCCATCGGCGACGCGCTCCCCGCCTTCGCGGCAGGGAACGCGGTGGTGATGAAGCCCGACACCGAGACCGCGCTGACCGCCCTGTGGGCCCGTGATCTGCTGGTCGAGGCGGGGCTGCCGGCCGAGGTCTTCCAGGTCGTCCTGGGGGAGGGCCCGGTCATCGGCCCCGAGATCGTCCAGCGCGCCGACTATGTCTCCTTCACCGGCTCCACCCGCACCGGACGCGAGGTCGCCCTGGGCGCGGCGGCCCGGCTGATCGGGGTCTCCCTCGAACTCGGCGGCAAGAACCCGATGCTCGTCCTGGCGGACGCCGACATCGAGCAGGCGGCGGCCGGGGCGGTCCGCGCCTGCTTCTCCTCGGCCGGCCAGCTCTGCGTTGCCGTCGAGCGGCTGTACGTCCACGAGTCGGTCGCCGACCGCTTCATCGAGCGGTTCGCGGCGCGCACCAGGGCGATGCGTCTCGGCAACTCCCTCGCGTACGGCGCCGACATGGGCTCCCTCGCCGGTGAACGCCAGCTGGAGACCGTCGTACGGCATGTGGACGAGGCCGTGGCGAAGGGCGCCACCGTCGTCGCGGGCGGGGTGGCGCGCCCCGACATCGGTCCGCTGTTCTACGAGCCGACCATCCTCGACGGGGTGGAGCCGCCGATGGCGGTCTGCGCCGAGGAGACCTTCGGCCCGGTGGTCTCCCTCTACCGGTTCACGGACGAGGACGAGGTGATCGAGCGTGCCAACGCCACCGCGTACGGACTGAACGCCTCCGTCTGGTCCCGCGACGCGAGGCGGGCCCACGCCCTCGCCGCCCGGCTGCGCACGGGCACGGTCAACATCAATGAGGCGTACGCCGCCGCGTACGGAAGCGTCCAGTCGCCCATGGGCGGAATGAAGGACTCCGGGCTGGGGCGGCGGCATGGCTCGGAGGGCATCCTCAAGTACACCGAGTCGCAGACGGTCTCCCAGCAGCGGCTGCTCCCGCTCGCGCCGGCGCTCGGGATGGACGACGAGGGGTACGCGGTCCTCATGAGCCGGTCCCTGCGGGTGATGAAGGCCCTGGGGCTGCGCTGACCCCGGCCCCGGCCCCGGCCCCGGCCCCGGCCCCGGCCCCGGCCCCGGCCCCGGCCCCGGCCCCGGCCCCGGCCGTTTCCGTGTCCGTGGTGTGTTCCGTTGCTGTTCCGTTGCTGTTCCGCGGTGAGGAGAGCGATGTCCGAGATCACCCCTGTTCAGAAGCCCGCTCCGGAGTCCGGCCCGGTGCCTGACCGCGAACGCGGGCTTGATCATGACGGCGACGACTACCGCGACGGCGACGGCGACGGCGGCGACTACGACTACGACTACGACGTGATCGTGATCGGCTCGGGCTTCGGCGGCTCGGTCGCGGCGCTGCGGCTCACCGAGAAGGGGTACCGGGTCGGCGTCCTGGAGGCCGGGCGCCGTTTCACCCGGGAGAGCCTGCCGAAGAACTCCTGGGACCTGCGGAACTTCCTCTGGGCCCCCGCGCTCGGCCTCTTCGGCATCCAGCGCATCCATCTGCTGGGCAAGGTGATGGTGCTGGCGGGCGCCGGGGTCGGCGGCGGTTCGCTCAACTACGCCAACACCCTCTACGTACCGCCCGAACCGTTCTTCCGGGACCCGCAGTGGAAGGACATCACCGACTGGCGGGAGGAGCTGGCGCCCTACTACGACCAGGCACGCCGGATGCTCGGAGTCAGGATCAACCCGACCACCACCGCGTCCGATGTCCATCTGAAGGCGGCGGCGGACGCGATGGGGATCGGGCACACCTTCCACCACGCCCCGGTGGGGGTGTTCTTCGGCGACGGCGCGGACGCGGACGGCACCGCCGTGGCGTCGCCGGGCCAGTCGGTGCCCGATCCGTACTTCGGCGGGGCCGGGCCCGCCCGCAGGGCCTGCACCGAGTGCGGCGAGTGCATGACCGGCTGCCGCCACGGAGCGAAGAACACCCTCAACGAGAACTATCTCCACCTCGCCGAGCGCGCGGGCGCGGTGGTGCACCCCATGACCTGGGTCGTCACCCTCACCGATGACTCCCGGGGCGGCTTCGCCGTCGGCACCCTGCCCAGTGACCGCCGCCGCAGGGGCCGGGGGCGTACGTTCACGGCGGCCCGGGTGGTCGTCGCGGCCGGCACCCACGGCACCCAGACCCTGCTGCACACCATGAAGGACACCGGCCTGCTGCCGCGCATCGCCGGGCGGCTCGGGGAGCTGACCCGTACCAACTCCGAGGCGCTGGTGGGCGCGCAGACGGACAGCCGCCGCTACCGCAGGCGGCACGGCGGCGACCGGGTGGACTTCACCCGGGGGGTCGCCATCACCTCATCGGTCCACCCCGACGAGAACACCCATATCGAGCCCGTGCGGTACGGCAGGGGCTCCAACGCCATGGGCGGGCTGACCATCCTCCAGGTGCCGTACCGCACCCGGGCGCGGGCGGCGGCGTGGCTCGGGAACATGGCGCGCCATCCGGTCCTCGCGGTGCGCTCGCTCTCCGTCCGCCGCTGGTCGGAGCGGACCATCATCGGGCTGGTGATGCAGTCCGTGGACAACTCCCTGACGACCTACCGCAAGCGGAGCGGCCCCGGCCGGGGGCGGCTCACGGCCCGGCAGGGCCACGGCACCCCCAACCCCACCCAGATCGAGGCGGCCACCCGGGCGGCGTCCCTCCTCGCGGAGGAGATCAACGGCTTCGCGGGGTCCAACATCGGGGAGTTGATGGGGACCCCGCTCACCGCGCACTTCCTGGGGGGCTGTCCGATCGGGGCGACGGCGGAGTCCGGGGTGATCGATCCGTACCACCGGCTCTTCGGGCACCCGGGGATCTCGGTCGTGGACGGCGCGGCGGTGACGGCGAACCTGGGGGTCAACCCCTCGCTGACGATCACCGCCCAGGCGGAGCGGGCGATGTCGCTCTGGCCGAACAAGGGCGAAGAGGACCCGCGCCCGGCGCAGGGGGCGGCCTATGCGCGGCTGGCTCCGGTGGAGCCGAGGTCACCGGTGGTGCCGAAGGGGGCGTTCGGGGAGCTGAGGCTCCCCTTCCTGGGGATGCCGGCGGTGCCGCCACGGCCCTGTGGCCCCTGCGGCCCCTGCGGCCCCTCCGGCGTCTGAGGGGCCGGTCCCCGGCGGTGGTTCGCAGGGCGCGGGGTCCTGTGGTGCGGGGTCCGTCCTCAATCGCCGGACAGGCTGGATTTGTTCGGGTTTCCTGGTGGTGCGGGGGTCGTCCGCAAGCTCTCCCGGAGCCGGCTCCGGGAGGTTGCCTCCGGGCGGGCTGGGTTTGTTCGGGTTGCCTGTGGTGGGGGAGTCGTCCGCAAGCTCTCCCGGAGCCGGCTCCGGGAGGTGCCCCCGGGAGAGCCGGGGTCGCCCGGGCCATCCGGGGACGTTCGGGTCACCCGTGGCTGCGGCGCCTGAGGGCGAGGACAACTCCCGCACCCGCGGCCACAGCAACCCCGCCGATCGCGCCGATCACCGGCAGCGCGGACCCGGCCCCGGTCCGCGCGAGACTGCCGGTCACCGGCAACTCCTGGAGCCCACCCTGCGGAGCGGGCCGGTTCGCCGGTCGCCCCGCGGGCCCCTCCGTCCGGCCTCCCCCCGGCCCCCCGGTCTCCTCCCCGCCCCGCTCTCCCGTGGACTCGTCCACCTCCCCGGGCCTGCCGCCCGGGGCGAGCACCTCGAAGCGGTGAACCGCGCCCTCGCCGAACTCGCAGTGGACGCCGCCCTCCGTCCTCTCGATGTACGTCCCGCCGCTGAACGCCGGAGCCGTCCCGGGCTCCGCCTTGACATCGATGCTCAGCCTCATCCTGACCTCGGCATACTCCCAGGGCTTCAGGCTCCCGGCCGTGCCGAAGTACCCCTTCTCGAAGTCGATCCGCTCCCACCGTCCGTCGACCTGCCACTGGAGGGTGACATGGCGGGCGGTGTGCTCGCCGTCCTCGTCGGGGGTGTAGACCTCCGCGTACGCCGAGACACCGCTCTTGGTCCGCTCCGACCTGTTGGTCAGCCGGTAGGAGAAGTCGACCCAGCCCGAGCCGGCCACGATCCTGGCGGGCAGTCCGAGGATCTCGGTGCCGATCTCGTCGCTCGGGTCGACGACCGTGTCGCACGGCTCCCTCCCGCCCTCGTCGCCGGGCTCGGGCTTCCCCAGGGAGGGGCCGGTGACGGAAGTAGAAGCAGCGGCAGAGGCAGAGGCAGAAGCAGAGACAGAAGAGGAAACAGAAGCAGAAGCGGAAGGAGATGCGGAGACAGAGACAGAGGCAGAGGCGGAGGGCTCCGGCGCGGGGCCGCCGCCGGGCGAGGCACCCGGGGAGCCGATCGCGCCCCGTGAGGCGTCCGGTGCGGGGCTGCTCCGGCCGTCGGTGGCGGGGTCGCTCGCCGAGGCGGAGACGGAGGGCGAGGGGGACGAGGGGTTCTCGTCCCCCGTCGCGTGTGCGGCCGGAGCGGCGAGGAGGGCGGCGGGGGCGATGACAGCCGTTGCGGCGGCTGCCACGAGAGCGCGGCGGAGCTTCATGACGACCTCGGCGGAGTCTGGGGGCCGCGCTGCTGGGCGGCACCAGGGTCGGGAGCGCCGTCCGGGGTGGGGGTACACGGATGGGGCTGTTGGGGAGTAACTGGTTGACTGTTGTACAGCCGTGAAGGTTGTGCACGGCGTTGATCACAGCTCCGCATCCATCGGGCTCCGCACCCCGTCACCCGGCCCGTCACCGGGCTCCGCACCCCGTCACCCGGCCGTCCCGCGCCACCGGACACAGCGAGGCCGCTGCGCCCCCCTCCGAGCGCAGCGGCCTCGCTGTGTCCTGTGACCCGTTCCATCGGTGCTGTACGGGTGTGCGCCACCGCGCGCGCACGGTGCCGCGCGCCCGGGGTGTCCGACGGTCCTACGCGGTGGCGTCCTCACGGCGGCGCTTGACCGCGAAGACGACTCCGGCACCCGCGACGACGGCGATGCCGCCGACGATGCCGATGACCGGCAGCACGGAGTCGGAACCGGTCGCCGCGAGGGTGCCGGTGACCTTGGAGCCGGTGCCGGTGCCCACCGCGACCGGCTTCTTGGTCGGAACCGGGGCCCGGCCGCCCTCCTGCGGCTTGGTGCCGTCCGTGTTCGTACCGGCCTTCACGATCTCGAAGCGGTACGAGACCTCGCCGACGCCCTCGCAGGAGCCGTCCTCGGTCATGTAGAGGCTGGCGCCGAGCGTGAAGGCCGCACCCGCCGGGGCACCGGCGAGCACGTTGATGCGCAGGCTGATGTCCGCCTTGTGGCCCGGCTTGAGCTCGTCGGACCAGCCGGCGAAACCGGCCGGAATCCCGTCCTCGCCCTGGAGGTCCTGCCAGGTGCCGGAGTCCGGGTCGAGCGCCTGGAGCCGGACCTGGCGGTCGTTGAAGAGCTCCTCGCCCATCCGGTCGCCGGAGGCGCCCGCGAAGTAGGCCACGCCCGCGAGGGTGTCCTGGGAGTTGTTGCGGGTGGTGATGGTGAACTTGTGCCAGCCGCTGCCGGCGGCGATCTTGCCGGGGAGCCCCGTGAGGGACATCGCGACGGTGGACTCCTCGCACCAGTCGGGGAACCCCTCGCCCTCCTCGCCCTCTTCGCCCTCTTCTTCCGACTCCTCGGGCTCGCCGGGCGAGGGGTTCGGGAGGCTCGCGCTGGGGCTCGGCGAGGTGGAGCCGCTCGCCGCCGGGGAGGTGGAGACGCTCGGGCCGGGGCTGCTCGACTCCGGGGCCGGCGAAGAGCTCTCCGTGCCGGGGCTCGACTCGCCCGTGGTCGGGCTGCTGTTCTCCGGGGCCGGGGTGGAAGCCGATCCGGAGGGCGCGACGGAAGTGGATGCGGAGGGCGATACGGAGGGCGACACGGAGGACGACTGCCCGTCGGCACCCGTGTTCTCCGTCGCCTGTGCCGCGGACGCGGCAAGGAAGGTGGCAGGGGCCATGACGGCGGTCGCGGCGGCGACGGCCATGGCGCGGCGGAGCTTCATGAAGACCTCAACGACGTCCGGGGGCCGCGCCAGGGCGGCACCGCATGGGCAAGGGCCTTCCGAGCGGGAATACACGGGTGAGGCCATTGATACGCCTGATTGACCGGTATACGGCCGGGAAGGTTGTGCCCGCCCTGACAAGAAACTTATGTGATCTGCGTCACTAGGCATGCGCCGGGGTGGAGTGGGGCGTCGCGGAGCACGGGCAAGGGCCCCGCGGTGAGTGACCGCGGGGCCCTTGGCGGCGGCACCGACAGCAGGGCTGTGGGTCGGTGCCGGGGCGGCGCCGGGGGGTTGCGCCGCCCTGGGAGAGGTGTCTCGGACCCGGCGCGCCGGGGGCGTGCGGGGCAGGCGCGGGACATGCGCCGTGCTTCGATCCGGGTTCAGTCGCATCGTGCGGGACGGCGCGCGGCTCGCGCAACCGTTGGAGCGGATTGCGGCCGGTTCCGGGCGTCCCCGGAACCGGCCGCCCGGGGTGACCGGGCTGCTGTCCCCTGCCGACCGGTCACCCGCGCTGGCGCGAGGTCCCACGACGTGCCCGAGGCACGTCACACGCTCCAGCGGAGTCACCCGTGGTGCTTCTCCGGTGCCGCCCCTGGCCGGTGCGGACATGGGGACCAACGAACCCCCGCCGGCCCCGGTCACGCTCCGGACGGGTGAGAGCGGACCCGAACTCAGATACGTACCGGTGCGCGCCGACGCGTACCGACGCGTACCGATACGCGCGGACGCGCACCCGCGCGCACCCGTCAGACGCGGCCCCGGCACAGCTCCAGCAGCGTCATCGCCAGCGATGTGCCCGGCTTTCCGAGCGCGTCGCGGAAGTGGGTGAGTACCTCTGTCTCGCGCGCCAGATTCACCCGGCGGCCACCGGACGAGATACGGGCGTCCTGGATCACCGCCGACACGGCCATCCGTTCATGGACGAGGCCGATGATCCGGTCGTCGAGCGTGTCGATCCGCTCCCGGGCGCCGGCGATCAGGCCCGCCGCCTCGTCGGTGCGGGCGCCGGTCCGCTCCGCCGCCGTGCTCCTCGCGGCCGGCCTCACGGCGGAGGCGGTGTCCTGGATCGGTGCCGGTGCCGGTGCCGGTGCCGGTGCCGCAGTCGATGCCGAGGCCGATGCCGAGGCCGGGTCGGGGTTCGGGGTCTTCGGGTGCGTGATCATCTCTGGGGGCTCCTGTGATCTCGGCCCCGCTCCGACAGACCCGGAAAACAGCGAGGCGCCCCGGACCTGTCGGCCCGGGGCGCCTGGGAAGTCGCTTGTCAGTGGCTCAAGCAGCACGACCATGGCAGCCGGACGGGCCCGGTGCCATAGGTAAAGACGGAGATCTGCTGCTGACGCATGCGCACAGTATGGACCGGGAGAGGACACCGGACCAAAGACCGGCCCGGATGGTGAGACGGGAGACGAGTCGCCACACCCCGGTAGAATCGGGAGAACCGAAACCCCCCGCCGGAAGGCCGCCAGTGTCCTCAGCGTCTCCCGCTGCCGCGCCCGATGTCGTACTCGTTGTCGACTTCGGCGCGCAGTACGCCCAGCTCATCGCCCGCCGCGTCCGTGAGGCCCGGGTTTACAGCGAGATCGTCCCGTCCTCGATGCCGGTCGCCGAGATGCTGGCCAGGAACCCCCGGGCGATCATCCTCTCCGGCGGCCCTTCCTCCGTCTACGCGGACGCCGCTCCCCGGCTGGACCGGGAGATCTTCGAGGCCGGCGTTCCCGTCTTCGGCATGTGCTACGGCTTCCAGCTGATGGCGACCGTGCTCGGCGGCACCGTCGACAACACCGGCGCGCGCGAGTACGGACGTACGCCGCTGCACGTCAGCAAGCCCGGCTCCACCCTCTTCGAGGGCACCCCGGTCGAGCAGCCGGTGTGGATGTCGCACGGCGACGCCTGCTCCGCCGCGCCCGAGGGCTTCACCGTCACCGCGTCCACGGACGTCGTCCCGGTCGCCGCCTTCGAGAACGACGAGAAGAAGCTGTACGGCGTGCAGTACCACCCCGAGGTGATGCACTCCACCCACGGCCAGCAGATCCTGGAGCACTTCCTCTACCGGGGCGCCGGCATCCAGCCGACCTGGACCACCGGGAACGTCATCGAGGAGCAGGTCGCGGCCATCCGCGAGCAGGTCGGCACCAAGCGCGCCATCTGCGGCCTCTCCGGCGGGGTGGACTCCGCTGTGGCCGCCGCCCTGGTCCAGAAGGCCATCGGTTCCCAGCTCACCTGCGTCTATGTCGACCACGGCCTGATGCGCAAGGGCGAGACCGAGCAGGTCGAGAAGGACTTCGTCGCCGCCACGGGCGTCCAGCTCAAGGTCGTCGACGCCGAGGAGCGCTTCCTCGGCGCGCTGGCCGGGGTCTCCGACCCCGAGGAGAAGCGGAAGATCATCGGGCGCGAGTTCATCCGCGTCTTCGAGCAGGCCCAGGCCGAGATCGTCGCCGAGGGCGCCGCCGACGGCGAGGAAGTCGCCTTCCTCGTGCAGGGCACGCTCTACCCGGACGTGGTGGAGTCCGGCGGCGGCACCGGCACCGCCAACATCAAGTCCCACCACAACGTCGGCGGACTCCCCGAGGACCTGGAGTTCCAGCTCGTCGAGCCGCTGCGCCAGCTCTTCAAGGACGAGGTCCGGATGGTCGGCCAGGAGCTGGGCCTGCCGGACGAGATCGTCCAGCGCCAGCCCTTCCCGGGCCCCGGCCTCGGTATCCGTATCGTCGGCGATGTCACCCGCGAGCGGCTCGACCTGCTGCGCGAGGCCGATGCCATCGCCCGCGAGGAGCTGACGGCCGCCGGTCTCGACCGGGAGATCTGGCAGTGCCCGGTGGTGCTGCTCGCCGATGTCCGCAGCGTCGGTGTCCAGGGCGACGGCCGGACCTACGGCCACCCCATCGTGCTCCGCCCGGTCTCCTCCGAGGACGCCATGACGGCGGACTGGACCCGGATGCCGTACGAGGTCCTCGCGAGGATCTCCACCCGCATCACCAACGAGGTCGCTGAGGTCAACCGGGTTGTCCTGGACGTGACCAGCAAGCCGCCGGGCACCATCGAGTGGGAGTAGCGGTCCCGCCGACCGGGTAGTCCTCCCGGCCCGCACGGACCGGTCCCGATGCCGTCGCCCACGCGAGTGAGCGGCGGCATCGCCCTGTCCGCCCCCGGCCCACGAGGGAGGACGTCCGGGCACCCGCTCGCGCCACGAGGACGGGCGGGGAGCGGGCACCCCCGCGCCGCAGGGGAGGGCGGGCACTCCGCGCCGTGGGGAGGGCACCTCCGGGGCGCGCGGGTCTGGCGGCTTCCCGGGTCCGGTGCTGCCTTCCGGCCCATGACCGACGCGCCCGCCCCCGGCCCCGGTGGACCGGTCTCCGCTTCGGGCTGACGCGCGTGCGCGACTCCCCGGAGGCCGGGCGCGCCCACCGTGGGACACACCCGCCCGGCGCGCTGCGGATCTTCGGACGGCTCGGTGACGAGGAGGGGGTGTCCGGCCGGTCTCACCGCCCGCGCGGCGGGCAGACCCGTACGGACCGGCCACCGGGACGCGGTGGCCACCCGGGACCCGGTCGGCGCCGACCTCGCGGCCGGGTCGACCACCGGCCGCTGTGGCGGCGGCTCGGCCCTCCGGAGCGGGCTCCCGCCCCCGGCCGTGCCGCCGAGAACCCCGGACACTGAGCCTTTCGGCCCGCTGCTCCGTATGTTCAGTTGAGAGTCGAACGGCCCATGGGTTCCGATCCGAGAGCGGGGAGAGCGCGATGACGCACACCTACCGGGCGACGGCCGGACGCGGCACGTCCGGCACCGGGCGAGGCGGCGGCCGGAAGGACCGGGCGAGCCGCCTCGCCCTGCTGCCGCTGCGGATCTTCCTCGGCGTCACCTTCGTCTACGCGGGCATCGACAAGCTCACGGACAGCGCGTTCTTCGCGGCGAGCGGCCCCGGCTCCATCGGCGACCAGATGCGCGGCATCCGCGACGGCTCCGCGGTCCCCTGGCTGGTGGACCTGGCGCTCTCCAGCCCCGAGACCTTCGGCTACGCCATCGCCCTCGGTGAACTGGCCGCCGGCATCGGCACGCTCATCGGGCTGCTGGCCCGGGGCGCCGCACTCGGCGGGGCGCTGATCTCGCTGAGCCTCTGGCTGACCGTGAGCTGGCAGGTCGAGCCGTACTACCTCGGCAACGACCTCGTCTACTTCGTGGCCTGGGTGCCGCTGCTGCTCGCCGGGGCCGCCGCGCCGTCGGTGGACGCGCTGCTCGCGGAACGGCGCCGGCGGACGCGGTAGTGGGCGAGCCCCGCCGCCCCGGCCAGCGACATCCCGGTGAACACCACCGGGAAGGCCACATACCAGGGGGTGTGCCAGGTGCCGCCGGCGTCGCCCGCGTAGAGCAGCGCCGCCGTCAGCGCCGTCACACCGGCGATCAGCCGGCCCGGCCGGAAGCCGTGCGGCAACTCCCGCCGTGCCGCGCCCCGGTCCCGCGCCGGGTCCGCGACGGGCGGCTGGTCCCGCGAGTCACGATGCCGCACGGGTCACCTCCACCTGTCCGACGCCCACCTGGACGTTCAGCTCCAGGGTGCCCGAGGGACCGGCTCCCTCGGGGGCCCGCAGCTCGGTGTTCCTGCTCTGGTCCGGGGATATGTCGATGTCGTTCTTCTTCTCGCCGGGGAGGCTGATGTCGCCGAGCCCCGCCTGCACCCGCACCTTCACCGGGGCGTCCCCGGGTATGAGGATCTTCAGCCGGCCCGCGCCGACCTCCGCGTGCGTCGACACCGTGCGCCCGGCCGGAATCGAGAGCGCCGAGAGGTCGAGCGTCGCCACCCCCGAACCCAGTTCGTACCGGGGCTCCACGCGCGCCACGGACGACGGCTTCCACTCGGTCTCGATCCACTGGGTGCTGATGTCCTTCGGCAGCACCGCGGAGCCCGCGAGCAGCCCCGCCGTGACGATCGTCATCAGCACCGTGCCCAGCCCCGTGCGGCCCAGTATCGAACTGACGGCCAGGCCGAGGCCGAACACCCCCAGCGCACAGGCCAGCCCCATCTGCAGACTGGTGCCCAGCGGGCTGCCGTCCCAGCTCAGCTTGGTGCCCAGGAGGAACGCCGCCAGAGCGAAACCGAAGACCGTCCCCCCGATGGGCCGGGGGCCACGGCGGCCCGCGGTGTCCGGCCGGCCCGGGCGGCGTTTGCGGCCGCCCGGCTCCTCGCTGTCCTCGGGCCCCCACAGATAGCCGGTCGGCGCCGCGCCCGTGTCCCCTTCCCTTTCCCTCTCCTTGACGATCGGGTCCCGCCACCACGACGGGCTGCCCGGTGTCGGCGGGGCCTTGGTCTCCGGCGGGGCGACCGACACCGCCTGCGCGGTCGCCGGATCGAGCGGGCCGCTCTCGGGAGTGAGGGCACGGCGCCGCCGCGACCACACGGCCGCGCCGGACATCGCCAGACCGAGCAGCGTCGCGAAGGCGAGGACCCCGCTGTTGTTCAGCATCGTCAGAAACAGGCCGGAGCCGACGAGCGCCAGGAGCACCGCTGTCAGAGCCGCGCCCTCGCCGCGCCCCGACAGCAGCCGGCGGGCCTCGTTCTCCTCCTCGCCCTCGACGGGGATCAGCAGCCACGCGAAGCCGTAGAGGATCAGACCGAGCCCGCCGGCCACCCCGAGGGCGCCGGCCACGATCCGGAAGATCACCGGGTCCATGTCGTAATACCGCCCGAGGCCCCCGCAGACCCCGCCCAGCACCTTCCGGTGAGGCGTACGGCGCAGCGGCGGCAGCTCGGGGGAGAGCTCCGGAGCCGCCGCCGAGGGTCCGTCCGGTGCCGCGGGGTGCGGCGGGGTCGGCTGAGTCATACGTCCATGGTGACGGCCCCGGGGCCGGTACGGCACCCGGATCGACCCTGGCCGGTCCCTGATATCCGGATGCCGGTGCACGCCCTCCGGTCAGGGTTGCTTCAGGGGTCGTCCCTGATACCGCCCTCCGGCCGGGCGTGTGACGATCGAGGCATGCCCGTCGCCACGCCACGACCCGCCTCGTCCCCGCGTGCCCCCGCACCCGATGACCTCCCGCCGCGCAAGCTCTACCGCAGCGCCGACGGCCGTCTCCTCGGCGGCGTGGCGCGGGGTCTCGCCGGGCATCTCGGGCTCCCGGTCATCTGGGTGCGGGTGATCTTCCTCGGTCTCTTCATGGCCGACGGCCTCGGCGCCCTGCTGTACGCGGTGTTCTGGATCGTGGTCCCGCTCGGCGTCGGGGGCCGCCCCGCCGAGCCGCGCTCCGTCTTCGAGGTCACCAGCGACGGCGGGCGCAGGCTCCGCAAGCCCGACAAGGGCCAGCTCTTCGCGATGATCGCCCTCTCCTTCGGCGTCGCCGTCTTCATCGGCGATCTGGAGACCAACGACAGCACCCATCGCTATGTCTGGCCGACCCTGCTGATCGGCGCGGGTGTGGTGCTGGTGTGGCGGCAGGCCGACAACGCCCGGCGGGCCCGCTGGACCGAGGCCGGCAACCGCAGCCGGAGGCTGTTCCAGCTGGGCCGGGCGCTCGCGGGCGTCGCCCTTGTCGGCATGGGACTGGCACTCTTCATGGTGGTCCGCGGCTCCGCCGCCCAGCTCGGCAATGTGCTCACCGCCGCCATAGCCGTCCTCGCGGGCATAGGTCTGCTCATCGGCCCCTGGCTGGTGCGGATGACCCAGGACCTCACGGAGGAGCGGACCATGCGCATCCGCGCCCAGGAGCGCGCCGAGGTCGCCGCCCATGTCCACGACTCCGTCCTGCACACCCTCACCCTGATACAGCGCAACGCGGACGACCCGGGCGAGGTCCGCCGCCTCGCCCGCGCCCAGGAGCGCGAGCTGCGCAACTGGCTCTACCGGCCGGAGGGCACCGGAAAGGACGAGGACGAGGAGCCCGACACCCTCGCCGAGGCGGTGAAGAGGGCCGCCGCCGAGGTCGAGGACAAGCACGGCGTCCCGCTGGAGGTCGTGGTCGTCGGCGACTGCCCGCTCGACGACGGGCTGGCGGCACAGATGCAGGCCGCGCGCGAAGCGATGGTCAACGCCGCCAAGTACGGTGGCGAGGGCGGTGCCGTCCAGGTCTTCGCCGAGGTCGACGGACGTATGGTCTATGTGTCCGTCCGCGACCGGGGCCCGGGCTTCGACCCGGACGCGGTGCCGGGCGACAGAATGGGCGTCAGGGAGTCGATCATCGGTCGGATGCAGCGCAACGGCGGGACGGCCCGGCTCCGCCCGGCACCCGGTGGGGGCACGGAAGTGGAGCTGGAGATGGAGAGGGCGGCGGACGAATGACGACCGAGGCAGCGAGCGGAGGCGCCGGGCGCCGAGTGCGGGTGGTGCTCGTCGACGACCACCGGATGTTCCGCACCGGCGTACAGGCGGAGATCGGCAGGACCGAGCAGACCGGCGTCGAGGTGGTCGGCGAGGCGGCCGATGTCGACCAGGCCATCACCGTCATCACGGCGACCAGGCCCGAGGTCGTGCTGCTCGACGTGCATCTGCCCGGCGGCGGCGGGGTGGAGGTGCTGCGGCGGTGCGCCCCGCTCATGGCGTCGCCCGAGGACCCGGTCCGCTTTCTCGCCCTCTCCGTGTCGGACGCGGCGGAGGATGTGATCGGGGTGATCCGCGGCGGTGCGCGCGGCTATGTCACCAAGACGATCACCGGCACGGATCTGGTGGACTCGATCTTCCGGGTCCAGGAGGGGGACGCCGTCTTCTCCCCGAGGCTGGCGGGATTCGTCCTCGACGCCTTCGCCTCCACCGACGCACCCCCGGTGGACGAGGATCTCGACCGGCTCACCCAGCGCGAGCGCGAGGTGCTGCGCCTGATCGCCCGCGGCTACGCGTACAAGGAGATCGCCAAGCAGCTCTTCATCTCGGTGAAGACGGTGGAGTCGCATGTCTCCGCGGTGCTGCGCAAGCTCCAGCTCTCCAACCGGCACGAGCTGACCCGCTGGGCGACCGCCCGCCGGCTGGTCTGACGGCGGCCCGGCCCGGCGGCGGGGCAGGCCCGCGAGCGCACTGATCGGACGGCCGGGCGGGCGGCCCGCGAGGGGACTTCCGGGGCCGGCCGCCCGGCCGACCTGTGCAAAGCGGCCAACTGCCGGTCCCCGGCAGCCCGGTGGTCCCGGCACCCCGCCGGAATCCGTCCTTCACGTTCTCGCAGGTAACGCCGGACATCGAGAGTGAGGGCGGCCTTCCGCCCGCCGCCCCCCGATGGCGGAGAGCCGGATCAATTCCTGGACAGTGCCCTGTGTGGTGACCCACAGCCATGGCAGTATCGCCCTGAGCAGTCGGCCCAGTTCATCACGAGTTGGCGGAGGAACCGTGAGCGGCACGTCGGTGGGGTTCAGGACCAGCTACAGCGGCACCGGGGGCGGCACAGGCCCCGAAGCCGGTTTCATCTGGCGCAAATCCAGCTACAGCGCCAGCGGCGCGGGACAGTGCGTGGAGGTCGCAGCCCGCCCCCGCGCCGTCCATGTCCGCGATTCCAAGGACATCGGCGGACCGGAACTCGGCCTCGCCCCCCGGGCCTGGGCCGCTTTCGTCGCCTACGCGGCACAGCAGCGGCCCCACTGAGGCGCCGCCGGGCCGGCCCGGCGGCGGGCGGATGTCACACCGGGCGGGTCGCCCCCACGAAGGGCATCTCGTCGATCGGGGCGATACGGACGGGGGAGCCCGGCCTGGGCGCGTGGATCATCCTGCCGCCGCCGACATAGAGGCCGACATGGCTGACACCCGGGTAGAAGAACACCAGATCGCCGGGGGCCAGCGCCGATCGCGGAATCCGCTGCCCGGCGCCGATCTGCGCGTACGAGGTCCGGGGCAGGGAGACCCCGGCCGCCTTCCACGCGGCCTGGGTCAGTCCCGAGCAGTCGTAGGCCCCTGGCCCTGTCGCCCCCCAGACATAGGGCTTCCCGAGCGCTCCGTACGCGTGGGCGACGGCCCGGGTGGCCCGTGGGCCGGACGCCCTGGCCGGCGGCCCAGCGGCCCGGTCCCCATCGGCCCCGGCGGCGTAGGAGGCGCGCTCCCCGGCGGTCAGCCGCCGCAGCAGCCCCTCGGCCGCGCCGAGCTTCTCCCGCACGGCCGCCTTGTGGCGGGCCAGCTCGCTCCCGCGCTCCCGCAGCTCGGCCATCCTCCGCCCGGCCTCCGTCCTGACCCGCTCGATCTCGGCGACCTCCCGGCGCGCACCGGCGACGGCGGCTGCCTGCCGCTCCCCGGCCCGCTCCGCGAGGGCGGCGCGCTCCAGATAGCTGTCCGGGTCGGAGGCGAGCGCCACCAGCAGCGCCGGGTCCATACCGCCCGCGCGGTACTGGGCGGTGGCGATCGAGCCGAGTGCGTTACGGGTGGCGTTGAGCCGCTCCGTACGGCGTGCGGCCTCGTCCCGCAGCCGCTCCAGCGCCTCCCGCTCCCGGCCGGCCCGCTCCGTGACCCCGTTGTACCGCTCGGTCGCCTCCTCCGCCTCCTGGTAGAGCTTGTCCACCTTGGCCTTGATCTGGGCCGGGGTGAGCGTCGGCTCGGCGTGACCGGTCCCGCTGAACGCGCCCGCGGTCGCCGCGCCGGCGAGCGCGAGGGACCCCGCGGTCCGGGCAGCGGGCCCGCGGAACGGATACTGCCTGGGTTTCCGGTGCTTCCGGTGTGCAGCCACGGGGGCGTCCACGTCCTTCCGTGCGGCCGGCGGGGTTCCGCCGGGCTCTGGCTCGGGTGTCAGCAGGACGCTATTCCGGGAGGTCACGGGGGTGGGACGGAACGACGGATTCTGTTCGAAGGTGGATGATTCGCCACACCTTATGGCGACGGATTGCTCACGGAGGGTGGCTTCCGGACACCACCGCGACCGATGCGGCGAATGAGGTTCACCTGACTTCGGGGGGCTGGTATGGGGATGGTTAGGCTCCGCTTCATGGACGTACTCATCAATGCCCTGGTCGCCCTGCACATCATCGGTATCGCGTCCCTGCTGGGCGGATTCCTCACCCAGATGAAGGCGATGGGCGCCGGCACCGCCCGCTTCACCCCGGCGATGCTGCACGGCGCGCTGACCATGCTGGTCACGGGTGTGGCGCTGGTCGGCCTCAACCAGGCCGACGGCCAGACGGTGAACAACATCAAGATAGGCATCAAGCTGGCGGTGCTGGTGGTCGTCCTGGGCCTGGTCTACGTCAAGCGCGACGAGGAGACCGTGGAGAAGGCGCTGTTCGGCGCGGTGGGCGGGCTCACCGTCGTCAATGTCTTCATCGCGACGCTCTGGACCTGAGCCGCCCGCCGGAGCGGCCCCGCGCACCGGGCCGGCGCCCCCTCCGGCCGGGCACCGGGCGCGGACGCGGCCAATCCGGGGGCGAGCTGTCAGTGGGGCGGCCTAGACTCGGAGAGCGATGAGCAGCCTCTTTGACGACAACTTCCTGGCGAGCCTCCAGTCCACCCCGGAGGAGCCCCCGCCCCCGCCCGAGGACCACGAGGACCATGAGGACCATGAGGGCCGGGCCCGGGAGGAGATCCCCGACGATCTCTTCCAGGGCGCCTTCGACGTGCCCCCGGCACGGGACGCCTACCACCGCGACGGCGCCCCCCGCACGGTCATCGACCCCGCCGCCCTCCTCGAAGGGCTGAACGAGCAGCAGCGCGCCGCCGTTGTGCACGCCGGATCACCGCTGCTCATCGTGGCCGGTGCCGGCTCCGGCAAGACCCGGGTGCTGACCCACCGGATCGCCCATCTGCTGGCGACCCGCAGCGTCCACCCCGGGCAGATACTGGCGATCACCTTCACCAACAAGGCCGCCGGGGAGATGAAGGAGCGCGTCGAGCAGCTCGTCGGCCCGCGCGCCCAGGCGATGTGGGTCTCCACCTTCCACAGCGCCTGTGTCCGGATTCTCCGCCGGGAGTCCAAGAAGCTGGGCTTCACCTCGTCGTTCTCCATCTACGACGCGGCCGACTCCAAGCGCCTGATGGCGCTGGTCTGCCGCGATCTGGACCTCGACCCGAAGAAGTTCCCGCCGAAGGCCTTCAGCGCCAAGATCTCCAATCTGAAGAACGAGCTGATCGACGAGGAGTCCTTCGCCGACAAGGCGGTCGACGGCTTCGAGAAGACGCTCGCCGAGGCGTACCGGATGTACCAGGGGCGGCTGCGCGAGGCCAACGCCCTGGACTTCGACGACATCATCATGACCACCGTCCATCTGCTCCAGGCGTTCCCCGATGTCGCCGAGCACTACCGGCGCCGGTTCCGCCATGTCCTGGTCGACGAGTACCAGGACACCAACCACGCCCAGTACACCCTCGTCCGTGAACTGGTGGGCACGGGGTACGAGGACCTGCCCCCCGCCGAGCTGTGTGTCGTGGGCGACGCCGACCAGTCGATCTACGCGTTCCGGGGCGCCACCATCCGCAACATCCTCCAGTTCGAGGAGGACTACCCGGAGGCGAAGACGATCCTGCTGGAGCAGAACTACCGCTCCACCCAGACGATCCTCTCCGCCGCCAACGCGGTCATCGAGCGCAATGAGAGCCGCCGCCCCAAGAATCTGTGGACCAACGCGGGCGCGGGCGCGGTGATCACCGGCTATGTCGCCGACACCGAGCACGACGAGGCGCAGTTCATCGCCGACGAGATCGACCGGCTGACCGACGCGGGCGACGCGAAGGCCGGCGATGTCGCCGTCTTCTACCGCACGAACGCCCAGTCCCGTGTCTTCGAGGAGATCTTCATCCGGGTCGGGCTGCCCTACAAGGTCGTCGGCGGGGTCCGCTTCTACGAGCGCAAGGAGGTCCGGGACGTCCTGGCCTATCTGCGCGTCCTCGCCAACCCGGAGGACAGCGTCCCGCTGCGGCGCATCCTCAATGTCCCCAAGCGGGGCATCGGCGAGCGTGCCGAGGCGATGATCGACGCGCTCTCGCTGCGGGAGAAGATCACCTTCCCCCAGGCGCTGCGCCGGGTGGACGAGGCGTATGGCATGGCGGCCCGCTCGGCCAATGCCGTCAAGCGCTTCAATGTCCTGATGGAGGAGTTGCGGACGATCGTGGACTCCGGCGCGGGCCCGGCCGTGGTCCTCGAAGCGGTGCTGGAGCGGACCGGCTATCTGGCCGAGCTCCAGGCGTCGACGGACCCTCAGGACGAGACCCGGATCGAGAACCTCCAGGAACTGGCCGCCGTGGCACTGGAGTTCGAGCAGGACCGTACGGAGGAGGAGGGCGCGGGCACCCTCGCGGAGTTCCTGGAGAAGGTCGCGCTGGTCGCCGACTCCGACCAGATCCCCGACGAGGACGAGGAAGGCTCCGGGGTCATCACCCTGATGACGCTCCACACCGCCAAGGGCCTGGAGTTCCCCGTGGTCTTCCTCACCGGCATGGAGGACGGCGTCTTCCCGCACATGCGCGCCCTCGGCCAGGCCAAGGAGCTGGAGGAGGAGCGCCGGCTCGCCTATGTCGGTATCACCCGCGCCCGTGAGCGGCTCTATCTGACCAGGGCTTCCATGCGCAGCGCCTGGGGCCAGCCCTCGTACAACCCGCCGTCGCGGTTCCTGGACGAGATCCCCGGCTCGTATCTGGAGTGGAAGCGGACGGGGCCGATGGCCGCGCCCGCCGGCCCCACGTCGGGGCTGGGCTCCCGGCTGCCGTCGATGCCGTCCTCGCGGTCGGGCCCCTCGGGCTTCGCGACCCGGCGCGGGGCCTCCGAGAAGCCGGTGGTCTCACTGACGGTCGGCGACCGGGTCACCCATGACCAGTTCGGCCTGGGCACCGTGGTCGCGGTGAACGGCTCGGGCTCGGACGCGCAGGCGACGATCGACTTCGGCGACGAGCGCCCGAAGAAGCTGCTGCTGCGGTACGCGCCGGTCGAGAAGCTCTGACAGACGGGAGAGCGGACACCGGTCGGGTGTCCGCTCTCGTCGTTCGCACTCCCTTGCAAGCCCTGCAAGCCCTGCAAGCCCTCAGGCTCAGTCGCTCGGGGGCCTGGTCCTAGGTGGGGTCGAGGCCCTTGCTGCGGAGCCAGGCCAGCGGGTCGATCGTCGAGCCGCCGCCCGGACGGACCTCGAAGTGGAGGTGCGAGCCGGTGGAGTTGCCGGTGTTGCCCGCGTAGCCGATGACATCGCCGGCCTTGACCGTGCCGGAGCGGATCTTGGCGCTGCTCAGATGGCAGTACCAGGTCTCGGTCCCATCGGGGGCGGTCAGGATGATCATGTTTCCGTAGGCGCTGTTGAACTGCGTACGGACGGTGCCGTCGCTGGCGGCGAAGACATTGGTGCCGAGCGGCACGGGGAAGTCGATGCCGGTGTGCAGGGCCATCCAGTTGACGCCGGACTCGCCGTAGTAGGTGCTCAGGCCCCTGCTCTCGACCGGCATGGCGAACTTGGGGCGCAGCGCCTCGCGCCGCTCCGCCTCCGCCACCCGTTTCTTCCGGTCCGCTTCCTGGCGCGCCTTCAGGTCGATGCGCTCCTGGGTGCGCGAGGCCCGGTCGCCGAAGTTGCGCGCCTCGGCGTCGAGCGCCGCGAGCTGGGTGTCCATCTTGTTGTTCGCGGCGGCCGTCTTCGCGGCGGTCTCGGCGACATCGGCGGCGGCGAGCTTGGTGTCGTTCTTCTTGGGCTCCTCACCGCCACCGCTGAGACCTCCGACGGAGGCGGCGGCGATGCCCGCGACGCCCATCACACAGGCGGACGGGACGGCGATGGTGAAGATCGCGGAGCGCTTGGCGGGGGTGCGCCGACGGCCTCGGCCGCTGCCGCCACCGCCGCTGGACCGGCGGCCCGAGCGCGGGGCGGCGGGCTCATCGGCGGCGATCGCGACGAGTTCCGCCTCGCGCCCGTGCTCTCCGTCGGTGTCGGAGATGACGGGGAAGCTCGCCGTGTCGCCCAGGGCGGGGGCTCCGGGGGTCTCGCCCTCGTCCGGCCCGGTGTGGCCGGGATCGGGATCGGGGCCGGGCGTGTCGCCGCCGAGGGGAGCGGCGTCGAAGCCGTTCTCGTACTCGGTCTCGTAACCGGTGCTCTCGGCGCCGAACTCGGCCGCGTGCTCCGCCGCCGCGTCGGCGGACTGCCGCTCGGCGGTGAACTCCGCGCCGTACTCCGGGGTGAACTCCCGCTCGGCCGCGAACTGCTGCGGTACGAGGGCCTCCGCGCCGCTCTCCGTGTTCCAGGCGGTGGCGTCGTAGGAGCCGCTGTCGAATCCGCCGGGGGCGGCCCACTGATCGGCCGTGTCGTACGCGAAGGTGGCGGCGGGCTCGAACGGGGCCGTCGCGGCCACCTGCTCCCAGGCTCCCGAGTCCCACTGCGTCACGGTCTCGTACGCACCGGTGGAGTCGGGTGCCGGGAACTGCTGCCCCTGGTCCTGACCGGCGTACATGTCGTAACCGCCGACGGTCCGGTGTGCGCCGGTGTCCCACTGGGCGGCCTCGTACTGGCCGCTGTGACCGGCCTCGTAACCGGTCTGTCCGTCCGGCAGCGCACCGAAGAGCGGATCGATGTCAAAGCTGCCGGTGGGGTACTGGTCGTGGCCGACGTGCCCGGCGTGGGCGTGCTGGTCGTTCACCAACTTCTCTCTCGCCTCGGCAGCAGGACCTGGATTCTGGGGCCTTGAAGAAGACCGGTCCCAGAGGGGAACCAGTGGCGCGACTGTACCCGGCGGTATGCGACGGCGACAATCTTCCGGAGGTTTTGAGGATTCAGGAAACGGGCATTCGACCGTCTTTCGGAGGACTACAGGCAGAGCTTTGGCCCTATGTTCGAAATTAGTTCGAGATTTTCGACTGGGGATCAGGCCACCGAGACGGCTCCCGGGGTGCCTGTCGACTCATTTTTCTCCAGCGCCTGCCGGATGCCCGCGGCGACCGCGGGGTGCACCGGCAGGGCGAGATGGCCGATGCCGCTGACCTGCACGTTCTCCGTGATGAGATCGGGGTGGTCGAGCCGGGCCGTTTCGATCGGGACCATCCACTGGTCGAGATCGCTCCAGAAGCTCACGAATCGGGTGCGGCAGCCGGGCGCCGGGCCGCGCAACTCCTCGATCAGCGCGGAGCCGGGGCGCATCTGGCGGACCACGGGGTGGGCGCTCGCGAGCGGGGCGGCGGTCGTACCCGAGTGCGGGGTGCCGAGGGTGACGAGGGTGCGCACTCTGAGGTCGCCGCCGAGGCACTGTATGTAGTAGCGGGCGATCAGACCGCCGAGGCTGTGGCCGACGATGTCGACCTCGTTCCGGCCCGTACGGGCGCACACCTGGGCGATATGACGGCCGAGCAGCTCCGCCGCGGTCCGTACGTCACAGGTCAGCGGGGAGTAGTTGAGGCACTCCAGATCGCGCCAGCCGTGCCGGGCCAGGGAGCGGCGGAGCAGGACGAAGACCGAGCGGTTGTCGACGAAGCCGTGGAGCATCACGACGGGAGGGTGGTCCGCCGCGCCGGCCGAGGGGAGCCCGGTGGTGCTCCCGGCCGAGGGCCCCGCCGCGGCGTCGGTCTCCTCCGGCTGCGGCTCGCGGGCGCGGGGGGCGCGCTCCCGGCCCGTCGGGCGCTCCGCGGTCAGCCCGGTGGGGTAGAGCAGCACATGGCCGGCGAGGATCGCCAGCTCCAGGGCGGTGGCGCGGACCAGGGTGGCGGGCGCGCGCAGATCGTGGAGGCCGCTCAGGCGCCGGATCGCCCCGGGGTTCAGCGGATTCAGGCTCAGCGGACGCAGGCCCAGGGCGCTCAGCGCGAGGGCGCTCAGGGTGAGCGGGAAGGGAAGGACCTTCATGGGCCGACCTCCGTACGACACACGGGGGACGGCATCGGCCCCTGTGTGCCCTCCTGGGGGCCCCTTCAGCGCTGCCCGGGATCGTCTCCGTGGACCGGGTCTCCGTGTCGGCTGCTGATGTGTGGCAACGGCACCGCCCCACCGTGCCGGGCGGCTGGAACGGCACGGGGGGACGGCCCTGAAGCGGCTCCCATGCGACGGACCCGCGGGGCTTTGGTGCCCTCTGGTGCGGATACGCCGCATAGCGAACATGTCCCACTGTGTGATTTCCCCCTCCACGCCCTCCGTGAAACAGCCGGGTGCGGGATGCTGGAGATAACGTTCGTTCACTGGCGGCGGAGCCGGATGTGTGGAGGCAGCGATGGGTGTGACTGGTCCGATCCGCGTGGTGGTGGCCAAACCGGGGCTCGACGGGCACGACCGGGGGGCGAAGGTGATCGCGAGAGCGCTGCGCGACGCGGGGATGGAGGTCATCTACACGGGCCTCCACCAGACGCCGGAGCAGATCGTGGACACCGCGATCCAGGAGGACGCCGACGCGATCGGCCTGTCCATCCTGTCGGGCGCGCACAACACGCTGTTCGCCAAGGTGATCGAGCTGCTGAAGGAGCGTGAGGCGGAGGACATCAAGGTCTTCGGCGGGGGGATCATCCCGGAGGCGGACATCGCTCCGCTGAAGCGGCTCGGGGTGGCCGAGATCTTCACCCCCGGGGCGACGACGACGGCGATCGTCGACTGGGTCAACGCGCATGTCCGCCAGCCGGCGGAGGCCTGAGACGGCCGCTCGCCGGCGAGGCCCCGGGCCCGGGCGACACCCGGCGCCCGGGGCCTCGCGGGTGCGGCTGCGGCTGCGGGTGCGGGTGCCACCGCGGTGCCTGTGCCTGTGCCTGTGCCGGTGAGCGGGAGCAGCCGGGTACCGCGCGCGGTGAGCGGGAGTCCGCCGGTCTCGGCCGCCGGGGCTGCCCGCACCCGGCCGGCCCCGGCCCTCAGCCGCCGGCCGGGAGCGCCGCTCCCTCGCCCTCCGGCGAGGCGGGGTCCGGGCCGGTCAGTTCGCGGTGCAGGGCCTCGCGCAGCCGCAGTGTGGAGACCAGCCGCTGGAACGCCTCCGACCAGTAACCCCCGGCTCCCGGGGACGAACTCTCCGTCTCGTCCGGCAGCGCGGTCAACAGGACCAGCCGGTCCGCCTCCCCGGGCGCGAGACAGCGCTCCGCCAGCCCCATCACCCCGCTGAAACTCCAGGGGTAGCTCCCCGCGTCCCTGGCGATGTCGAGCGCGTCGACCACCGAGCGGCCCAGCGGCTCCGACCACGGCACCGCGCAGACACCCAGCAGCTGGAACGCCTCCGAGAGGCCGTGCGCGGCGATGAACCCGGCGACCCAGTCCGCCCGCTCCCCGGGCTCCACCGTCGCCAGCAGCTTCGCCCGCTCGGCCAGGGACGAGGGACCGGGCCCGGTCTCCGGCGACGAGCCCGGCGCCCCCAGCAGGGCACGTGCCCACTCCGCGTCGCGCTGGCGCACCGCCGCACGGCACCAGGCCGCGTGGAGCTCCTCCCGCCAGCCGTCCGCCACCGGCAGCGCCACGATCTCCCGCGCTCCGCGCCCGCCGAGCCGCTCCGTCCAGGTGGCGAGCGGGGCCGCCTCCACCAACTGGCCCAGCCACCAGGACCTTCTGCCACGGCCGGTGGGCGGCGCCGGGACCACCCCGTCCCGCTGCATCTCCGCATCGCACGCACTCGGCGCCTCCACGGCTATCGCCGCGCCGCCGCCCGAGCGGTCCAGGCCGACACAGGAGACGGCCCGGGCCGCCATCCGCCCCGCGAGCGCCGAGTGCGGCAGCGCGGAGAGCAGTTCGGCGGCCGTGGCCCGGACATTGCGGCTGCGGTCGGTGAGCGCCTGATCGAGGAAGGGCTCATCGGCGCCGGAGAGCCCGGTCCGCAGGGAGTCCAGGAACATCAGCCGGTCCTCGGCCCGCTCGCCCGGCCAGGTCCCGGACAGCAGGGCCCGCGCCCGGGCCGGGTCCTGCTCCCGGACCGCCGTCAGCAGCGCCACCCGCTCGGCGAACAGGCCCTCCGCCCACAGCCGCTCGACCGCCGCCGTGTCCGTCACCTCCGGCAGTGGCACCCCCGCGCCCGAGGCCCCCCGCAGCGCGAACTTCCACTCCGGGTTGAACCGGGCCAGCCACAGCCCCCGGGCCCCGGCGAGCGCGAGCGCCTGCGGACGCAGATCGGTCCGCGCGCGGGCCGCGTCCAGCAGCGCGGGCAGCAGGGGCGCGGGGGCCCGGTAGCCGCGCTCATTGGCTGTGGCCAGCCACTGGGGGAGCAGCTCGGTGAGGTCCGGAGCCGCGCCCCGGCGCCCTCCCGACGGAGGTGCCGAGCGGTCCGCCAGCAACTGGGCGAGCCGCCGCCGGGCCGCCGCCGGGAGCGGCCGGCGCTCATCGGGCGCGGCGGGCTCGGGCAGCGGCGCGGCGACCGCGGGCACCATCCCGGCCCGCCGCCGCACGGTGTGCAGCGCCGCCGCGTCCAGCAGCGCGAGCGGCGCGTCCCGCCCCGGGGCCACCACTCCTTCCGGCGGTGGCCTGCGGTCGGTGCCGAGCAGGGCGGAGGTGATGAGCTGTTCCCACGGTGAGGTGCCGGCGATGGCGGTCAAGTCGTCCTCCGTACGGTCGCGGTCGCGGGTGAGGCAGCTGTTCGCGGGCTCGGTGGCGCCGGGCCGCGGGTCGGGGTGCGCCGGGGTCGGGCGCTTGCCGTGAGGCGGTCCCGGCCCCGGGTCGGCGTGCCGGGCCTCCGGTGGGGGTGGCCTCGCGGCCGGCCCGGTGGTGCCGGTGGCCTCCGGCGGTCGGGGTGTTCCGGTGTGTGGTGGTGGCGCCGGGCTGCGGGTCGGGGGTTCGCGAGCCGCTCGCCCTGGAGCGGTCCCGGGTGATCGGGGCCCGCTCGTCCCGAGTCCCGGAGTGGCCCCGGGCCCGGGCCGTTGGGTGGGCCGGGGCACGGCGGGCGGTGGGCTCACAGGAGGGGGACCGTCTCCGGGGAGTCGGGCGACCAGGCGGCCAGGGGGGTCACCCCCCGGTGTCCGCATTCGCCGAACACGGTGACCGGGCCCCCGCCCGACAGGGCCGCCAGGCGCCAGAGGCCGGGACGGGAGAGCGCCGACGAGGCGATGGGCAGCGCCGCGCCGCCCGCCGCGTCCGCCAGTTGCCAGCCGGTGCCGTGCGGGACCGGGACCACCTCCGTCAGCGTCACCGGCCAGGAGTCCAGCCAGGGGTCGTCGCACAGGGCCCGGCCGTAGGCGTCGAGCGCCGACGCGACCGGGCCGCCGGGCGGAGGGGTGTCGATCGGGACCGGGACCCCCACCCGCTCGCCCAGCTCCGCCCGCAGCCGGCCGCCGCCCGGATACGGGGTCAGCTCGGCCTCGATCACCGACCCCACCGGCAGCGCCAGCCGCGGAGCCCGCCCGCCGCCCCCGAACGACAGCAGCAGCGCGGTGCGCGCCGAGCTCCTGCCGTGGACCCAGACGCGACGGGTGGTCAGCCGCCCGTCCGATGTGTCGTACTGCGCGAGGACCAGCCAGTGGTCGCGGACCGGCGCCCCGGTGGCCGCCGGGGCCAGCCCCACCCTCGTACGGACCGTGGCGGCCAGCGGCTCCGGCAGCCGCTCCACCCCCAGCCAGGCGGTGTCCAGCAGATGGGTCAGCGCGCACTCCTCCAGCAGCCGCGCCGGCCACCCCGGGCCCGACCCCGGGACCGAGCCCAACTCCCGCACCCGGGCGGCGAGCCCGGGCGCCTGGGCGTCGACCATGCGGGCCGCGGTCTCCTCCCACAGGCCGTACCCCGACTGCTCGGCCGACGCGAGACCGCCGCGCAGCAGATCCGCCAGCCGCCGCTCCAGCTCCGCCGCGCCCGCGTCGATGCTCGCCGCCCGCCGCTGTGCCCGGCGCCTGGCCGCCTCCGGGTCGGCGGGCCTCCCGGGCCGCCCCGCGCCCGGCTGCCCCCGATCCTCCCGATCCCCTTCTCCCTCCTTCTCCTTCTTCTCCGCGCGCTCACGGCGCTCGCCCAGCCACTCCTCCGCCCAGGGCGGCGCGGCGGCGCCGCCGGGCACCGCCCGCTCGTCCCCCGCCCAGAGCAGCAGCAGGCCCAGCGCGTGCTTGCACGGGAACTTGCGGCTCGGACAACTGCACCGGCAGGCGGGGCCGATGGTGTCGACGACGGTCCGATACGGCGTGCGGCCACCGCCCTTGCACAGGCCCCAGACGGCACCCGACCCGTCCGCCCCCGCGGCCGACCACGGGCCGGACGCGCCCAGCCTGGCCCCCGCGGCGCGTGACGCGGGGTCAGGAGCCAGCAGCAGCACCTGATCCGCCGACCAGCGCGGCATCCGCACGGCAGGGTCGCATCTGTCCGGGGACTCTCCCCCGTTCGATCGCAGCATGCCGAAAACGTTAGGGGCGGCCACTGACAATCGGCTCCGACCTGCGGAGATGACCCATTGTCAGTGGCGTGGTGCAGGGTGGGAAACACATCGGGTCCAACGATCTGAAGGGGGATACATGACCGTGTCCGAAACCGCCGCCGACGCCGGCGCGCAGGCCCTGCGCCCCCACGCGGAGGACGCTTTCGCGGATGAGCTGAAGGCGCTCGCCGCAGCCGACGACCGCCCCCGCCCGGTCGGCTGGCGGCTCTCTCCGTGGGCCGTCGCCACCTATCTGCTCGGCGGCACGATCCCCGGCGGCCCGGCCGGGGACGACGTGGTCATCACCCCCAAGTACGTGGGGCCGCGCCGGATCGTCGAGGTCGCCGTGACCACCCTGGCCACCGACCGCGCCCTGCTGCTGCTCGGCGTGCCCGGCACCGCCAAGACCTGGGTGTCCGAGCATCTGGCGGCGGCCGTCAGCGGAGACTCCACCCTGCTCGTGCAGGGCACCGCCGGCACCCCCGAGGAAGCCATCCGCTACGGCTGGAACTACGCCCGCCTCCTCGCCCACGGCCCCAGCCGGGAGGCGCTGGTGCCCGGCCCCGTCATGCGCGCCATGGCCGAGGGGATGACCGCCCGCGTCGAGGAGCTGACCCGCATCCCCGCGGATGTGCAGGACACCCTCATCACGATCCTCTCGGAGAAGACCCTCCCCGTTCCGGAGCTGGGACAGGAGGTGCAGGCGGTGCGCGGGTTCAATCTCATCGCCACGGCCAACGACCGGGACCGAGGGGTCAACGACCTCTCCAGCGCCCTGCGCCGCCGCTTCAACACCGTGGTGCTGCCGCTGCCCGCGACACCGGACGCGGAGGTCGACATCGTCTCCCGCCGCGTCGACCAGATCGGGCGCTCCCTCGATCTCCCCGCCGCCCCCGAGGGACTTGAGGAGATCCGGCGGGTCGTCACCGTCTTCCGGGAGCTGAGGGAAGGCGTCTCGGCGGACGGCCGGACCAAGCTCAAATCGCCCTCCGGGACCCTCTCCACGGCGGAGGCGATCTCCGTGGTCACCGGCGGGCTCGCGCTCGCCGCGCACTTCGGCGACGGAGTGCTCAGACCGGCGGACATGGCCGCCGGAATCCTCGGCGCGGTGGTGCGGGACCCGGCGGCCGACCGGGTCGTCTGGCAGGAGTATCTGGAGACCGTGGTCCGTGAGCGGTCCGGCTGGAAGGACTTCTACCGCGCCTGCCGGGAGGTGAGCGCGTGAGCGGCCCGCTGCTGCTCGGAGTGCGCCACCACGGCCCGGGTTCGGCCCGTGCCGTGCGGGCGGCCCTGGAGGCGGAACAGCCCGCGGCGGTGCTGATCGAGGGCCCCTCGGAGGCGGACGCGCTGGTCGCCCTCGCCGCCGACGAGCGGATGCGCCCACCCGTCGCCCTGCTGGCCCACGCGGTGGACGACCCGGGCCGGTCGGCGTTCTGGCCGCTCGCTGCCTTCTCCCCGGAGTGGGTGGCGCTCCGCTGGGCGCTGGACCACGGGGTGCCGGTGCGCTTCATCGACCTCCCGGCGGCTCATTCGCTGGCCCTGGCCGCCGCGGATGACCTCGCGGCGGCCGGGCGCGCCCGCCCGGAGAGCCCGGAGAGCCCGGACGACGGCGCCGCGCCCGGCGGGGGCGGCCC
>NZ_JBEOYB010000014.1:0-113399 GCF_040296845.1 Streptomyces sp. NPDC001985 | reverse complement strand
GATCGGCCTATCGCGCCGGGTGGATGACGGGCATCCCCGCCATGTTCCCGGACCGGAAGGTGCGCGCTCGCGCTCCCGGGGACGCCGCTCCCGTGCGGGCCGTACAGATCCAGCAGCCGGGTGCGCGCCGCCCGCAGCCGGTGGGCCAGCACCGCGCCCACCCATCGGCCCACCTCGTAGCCGAACCAGGGGTCGGCGTCGCAGAGCCGCCGGGCCCGGGCCGCGTCGAACTCCAGCGCCCGTACCGGTGTCATGGCCTCCGCGCCCATCTGCCAGGACGACGGCGGGAACATCCACGACCAGCCGACCAGCTCGCCGTGGGTGAGCGACTCGATCACCGCGGGACGCCGGCCGGGCACGGCGATGTCCAGGGTGACCAGACCGGTCCGTACGATCCAGAACCGGTCCGGCCGGTCGCCCTCGTCGAAGATTCTGGCCCCCTGGCCGAAGGAGACCTCCCGGCCGATCTCCATCAACCGTCCGCGGTGCTCCGTCGACAGAGCGCTCATCGTGGTCCTCAAGGTGCTCACCGTCCTGACTCCCGCCCACCCGCTGCCACGGGGAGGCCGGGCTTCCCGGGCCCTTCGGCGTCCGGCTGACACCGTCGAGCATCCGCCGGGGGACGCCCGTACCGCTGGGGCCGGGCGGGGACACCCACCGGGCCGAACGGCCCTGCCGGGGAGCGCGCCCGGCGCGGGCGATACGGTGGCGGGGGCCCTGGTGGGCCGGATCGGACGGAGGGTCTCGGAGGGCCAATGAGTGGGGACGAAGGCGGCGCGGGCAGGCTTCCGCGCCTCCGGCTCGACGAGCTGCTCGACGAACTCCAGTCCCGGATCGACGAGGTGCGGGGCAGCCGCGACCGGCTCAACGGTCTGCTGGAGGCCGTGATGTCGGTGGGCCGTGAGCTGGATCTTCCCCAGGTGCTGCGCGGCATCGTGGAGGCCGCGGTGGTGCTCGTGGACGCCGAGTACGGCGCGCTCGGCGTCATCGGGGACGAGCGGAGGCTCGACCAGTTCCTGACGGTCGGCGTCCCCGAGGAGACCAGCGCCCGCATCGGCGACCCGCCGTCGGGGCACGGGCTGCTCGGGGAGCTGATCCGGCACCCCGAGGCGCTCCGGCTCCCGGAGCTGTCCGACCACCCCTCCTCATCGGGGTTCCCCGCGCACCACCCGCCGATGCACTCCTTCCTCGGGGTGCCCGTGCGGGTGCGGGACGAGGTGTTCGGCAATCTGTATCTGACGGAGAAGCGCGGCGGCGGCGAGTTCGACGCCGAGGACGAGGCGGTCCTCGCCACCCTGGCGGTCGCGGCCGGCATCGCGATCGAGAACGCCCGGCTCTTCGAGACGGTACGGCTCCGGGAGCGGTGGCTGACCGCCAGCGCCGACTTCACCAGCGCGCTGCTCTCCGGGGCCACCGAGATCCAGGTCCTGGAGATGATGACGGACCGGGCCAGGCACCTCACCACCTCCGATGTGGGCGTCGTCTATCTCGCCGGGCGGGGCGGGGAGCTGCGCGAGGCGCTGGTGCTGGGGGAGGGAGCCGCCGAGCCGGCCGGGGCGCAGCCGTCCGCCGGGGGCACCCTGGCCGCCGCCGCGCTCGCCGAGGGCGCCCTGACCACCTCCCCGGACCTCGCCGGCGATCCGCGGGTGAGCGCGGGGGCGGGCCGCTGGGAGGGGTTCGGGCCCGCGGTCGCCGTTCCCGTGGGGAAGGCGGGCCGGGTCAGGGGCGTGCTGATGCTCGCCCGCGCGTCGGGGCGACCGCCGTTCACCGACGCGGAGACCGCGCCCCTGTCGGGTTTCGCGGGGCAGGCCGCGCTCGCCCTCGAACTGGAGGACCGGCGCCGCGACTCCGAGCAGATGGCCCTGCTCGCCGACCGCGACCGGATCGCCCGCGATCTGCACGATCTGGCGATCCAGCGGCTCTTCGCGACCGGGATGACGCTCCAGAGCGCCCGCAGATTCGTCGACCACCCGGAGGCCACCGAGCGGCTGGTGCGGGCGATCGACGACCTGGACGACACCATCAAGATCATTCGGTCGACGATCTTCGGCCTCCGCGAGCGCGAGACGGCGGGCGCCTCGCCCGGTCTGCGGGTCCGTACCGTCCGGGCCCTGGAGGAGGCGGCCCGCACCCTCGGGTTCGCCCCCGGCCTGCGGATGGAGGGTCTGATCGACACGGATGTGCCGCGCCCGGTCGCGGACGAGGTGGTGGCGGTGCTCGCGGAGGCCCTGAGCAATGTGGCCCGCCACGCCGCCGCCACCCGGACCGAGGTGTCGCTCCGGGTCCGCGCGGGGGAGCTGACCGTGACGGTCACGGACGACGGCGTGGGGATCGGTACGGCTCCGGAGGGCCGCCGCAGCGGTCTGCGGAACCTCGCGGAGCGCGCGGCCAGGCTCGGCGGCACGAGCACGGCCCGCCCGGGCGAGGAGTCCGGCACCCACCTGGAATGGCGAGTCCCCCTCCCTCCCGACGCCTGACCCCGCCTCGCCCGCAGCCGGCGGGTGGGCTGCGTTCCCGCTCCCCGGCGGGGGTCGCGTCCGGCGTTCGGGGACGGACCGTGTTCTCCGTCCTGTCCGGTGTTCGGGGGCGGACACTGGGGGTGGGGTGCCCGCAGCCGGCGGGTGGGCTGCGTTTCCGCTCCCCGGCGGGGTTGCTGTCCCCAGCCTGTCCGGCGTTTGAGGACGGACCGTGTTCCCCGGGTGCCCGGAGCTGATGGGTGTGGTTGCGCTCTCGGCCCCTGCGGGCTCCCCTTCCTGAGCCCGTCCTGTTGCTTCGGGGGCGGAAGCCGCGCGGCCGGGGTGCCCGCAGCCGGCGGGTGGGCTGCGTTTCCGCTCCCTGGCGGGCTCCCCTTCCTGAGCCCGTCCTGTTGCTTCGGGGGCGGAAGCCGCGCGGCCGGGGTGCCCGCAGTCGGCGGGTGGGCTGCGTTCCCGCTCCCCGGCGGGCTCCCCTTTCTCAGCCCGTCCGGCGTTTGAGGACGGACCCCGTCGGCGGGGTGCCCGCGGGCGGCGGGATCGGTACGCCGGGTCTCCCGGGCCGCGCGCTACTCAGAACTCCTTCGCGTTGCCGGATGCCATGGCCTTCGGCATGGTGGACAAAGGACGGGAACACGTCCTCGGCCCCTGGGCCGGGCGGCCGTCCCCCCGCGGCCGGGGCCCAGCCCACCGGCCCCACCGGGTGCGCCGGAGCGCATGCTCCAGGCCCCGCCGCGCCCCCCAGACCCGTACATCCGCCCCAGCGTCCGGATGCGCCCATGGCCGTACCCCGCACTCTCCGCACCCTCGCCCTCGCGCTCGCCTCAGCCCTGCTGACCCTCTCCACCGCGACGGCCACCGCCGCCGAACCCGTCGCTCCACCGGCCCCCGCGACCGCGACCCTCTCCATCCCCGCCATCGGCGTGCGAGACCTCCGCGTCATCCCCTACGAGGGCACGACGGACGACACCGAGGGCACCCGCATCCAGAACCGGGGGGACGCCGCCAGCCCCCACGGCGAGCACGGCGGCGTCGGCCCGGGCGAGAAGGGCAACTACCTGGTCACCGCCCACCGGCTCTCCGCGGGCGGCCCGCTGCGCGACCTCCCGTCCCTGGGCGAGGGCGACACGGTCACCGTCACGGCGGCCGGCCGTACCCACACCTACGAGATCACCGGGACGCGCCGCACCTCCTTCCGCTCCGAGCGCTCCCTCGCCGAACAGCGCGCCCCGGTCCCGGGCCACCCCGGCGAGCGCCCCACCGAGGCCATGATCACGCTCTCGACGTGCGCGACCCCGGAGGACAACGCCGCAGGCAACTTCTGGCGCGACGCCCACGGCAACCCGGAGCACCGCATCGACAAGATCGGTGTGCTCAGGGAGGAGTAGCCGGGGGAGACACCCGCCCCGGCGCGCACCGGGGCCCGGCGGATCAGCGCGTACGGATCGCCGGGTCGCTCACCCCCGGAGCCCCGTTCTCCACGTGCCCGGCGAACCGCCGCAGGAAGCCGCTGTCCGTGGAGGCGGTCACCTCCAGGTCGTACCAGCGCTCGCGGCCCCGCAGCTCCACGGTGTGCCGCATCCGCCCGCCCGGACGGACCGTGAACGTCCGCTTCCTGCCGCCGTAGGCGTTGGCGAGCGTCAGCCGGCAGACCGAGGTGCCGTGGTTGACCATGGTCAGCTCGACCCCCTCGCGGGCGATATGACGGGCCGTCACCTCCGGCCCCGCCGTGGCGGCCTGCCCCCGGAAGGCGCGGAGGAAGCCGTTCGGACCGTACACCGTCAGATCGTGCGCGCCCTGGGAGCGGGAGGCGCTCCAGGTGCCGGAGACGGTGTTCCCGGCGGCGGCGGTGTAGGTCCACGGCCCGTCCGTCCGGTTCGCCGCTGTCACCAGGAAGCACGCGCCCGCCCGTGCGCCCCCGCCGAAGGTCAGGGTGATCCGCCCGGCCTCCGGCGACCGCTCCGCGTCCACCAGGGGCGCGTAGGGAAGGGGCCGGGTGGGCCGGGAGCCCCTCTCCTGCGCTGGCATCGACGGGTCGGCGGGCGGCACCGGCACATAGCTGGGGTGGCGCTCCCTGTCCGGCGGTTCCCAGGCGTCGGTGTCCGGCAGCTCCGCGGGCCGGTCCTGTCGCAGCGCGAAGTCGAACGCCGAGGTCAGATCGCCGCAGACGGCGCGCCGCCAGGGCGAGATACCCGGCTCGGCCACCCCGAAGCGCCGCTCCATGAACCGGACGAGCGAGGTGTGGTCGAAGGTCTCGGAGCAGACGTACCCGCCGGTGCTCCAGGGCGACACCACCAGCATCGGCACCCGCTGGCCGAGCCCGTAGGGCCCGGCGCGGTACTTCCTGTCCCCGGGGAAGTGGTCGAGCGAGCTGTCCACCCCGGAGAGCCCCTGCGCGGCCGACGCCGGCGGGAAGGGCGGGGGCACGTGGTCGAAGTAGCCGTCGTTCTCGTCGTAGGTGATGAACAGCGCGGTCCTCGCCCATACGCCGGGGTTGGAGGTGAGGGCGTCCAGCACCCGGGAGATGTACCAGGCGCCGTAGTTCGTCGGCCAGTTCGGGTGCTCGGAGAACGCCTCGGGGGCGGTGATCCAGGAGATCCGCGGCAGCCGGCCGGCGGCGACATCGGCCCTCAGCACATCGAAGTACCCGTCCCCGCGCCCCACGTCCGTACCGGTGCGGGCCCTGTCGAAGAGCGGGTTCCCCGGCCGGGCGTCGCGGTACCGGTTGAAGTACAGCAGCGAGTTGTCGCCGTAGTTGCCCCGGTAGGCGTCCTGGAGCCACCCCCACCGCCCGGCCGCGTCCAGGCCGTCGCCGATGTCCTGGTAGACCTTCCAGGAGATCCCGGCCCGCTCCAGCCGCTCGGGGTACGTGGTCCAGTCGTACCCCAGCTGCTCATTGCCGAGCACCGGCCCGCCGCCCCTGCCGTCGTTGCCGGTGTGGCCCGTCCACATGTAGTAGCGGTTGGGGTCGGTCGCGCCGATGAAGGAGCAGTGGTACGCGTCGCAGACGGTGAACGCGTCGGCGAGCGCGTAGTGGAACGGGATGTCCTCCCGCTCCAGATACGCCATCGTCCCGGCGGACTTGGCCGGAATCCAGGTGTCGTACCGGCCGTCGTTCCAGGCCCGGTGGCCGTCTTCCCAGTAGTGGGGCAGGCCCGCGATGAACCGCATGCCGAGGTCCTCGGCGTCCGGGTGGTAGGGGAGCACCTCCTTCGTCCCGTCCGGCTGGTGCCACACCGGCTTACCGGAGTTCAGCACGTAGGGGCGCGGATCGCCGAAGCCGCGTACTCCCCTGAGCGCACCGAAGTAGTGGTCGAAGGAGCGGTTCTCCTGCATCAGGACGACGATGTGCTCCACGTCCCTGATGGAGCCGTGACGCCGGCTCGCCGGGATCGCGGCGGCGCGATTGACGCTTCCGGTGAGGGCGGCGTGGCCGGCGGTGGCCCCGGCGATCCGCAGAAAGCGGCGGCGGTCGAGTTCAGACATGGAGCGGGAACCCCTTGGAGGTGGGAGAGCGAGCGTGAGTCGTGACGCCGGGGGAGTGTCCAAGAGGAGTGGAGCGGGCGGAAGGGGCCGCGGGGGGCCGGCTCCGGGAATGTGCGCGGTCCGTGCGGCGAAGAGTGACGGCCCGGTCCTCCCGGTCCTCCCGGCCCTCCCGGCGTGACGGCCTCCGGGGGTGCCGGCCCGTCAGTCCTCCCGGCGCGGCGGGTGGACGGCCAGGGAGAAGGAGTGCCCGGCCGGGTCGGAGTAGACCCGGACATCGCGCGGGCCGCTGTTGTCCTTGGTGTCCACCGGCCGCGCGCCCAGGCCGACGGCCTCGCGCTCGGCCTCGTCCATGTCGCCCCGGCCCACCAGGATGCGCAGATGCGCCTGCTGCGAGTCCTCCGGCCGGGGCCAGCTCGGGGGCGCGTAACCGCGGTCTCTGCGGATCGCGAGATGGACGCCTCTGTGGCCGATGATCTCCACCAGGTCCGGGTCGTCCCCGATATGGATCTCCGCGTCGAGGAGGGCGGCGTAGAACTCCGCCAGCTCGACCGGTTCGGCACTGTCCAGTACCAGCACACTTGTCTTGGTGACCGTCATACCGGCCCGCCTACCCCCTCGGGCCGGATGCAGACGGGCCCGAATCGGCCATCACCGCCCGCCTCCCGCCCCCGCCTCCCGCCCCCGCCTCCCGTTCACGGCCCCGGCCCCGCTCCCGTCTCCGTCCACCGCAGAAGCTCCGCCGCGCTCCAGGTGTTGATCACCCGGTCGGGCCGCACCCCGGCCCGCTCCGCCCGGTCGCAGCCGAGGATCTGCCAGTCGAGCTGCCCCGGGGCGTGCGCGTCCGTGTCGATGGCGAGGAACACATCCGCCTCCACGGCGAGCCGCAGCAGCCGCATCGGCGGATCGAGCCGCTCCGGTCTGCTGTTGATCTCCACCGCCGTGCCCCGGTCCGCGCAGGCCGCGAAGACCTCCGCCGCGTCGAAGCGCGACTCGGGCCGGGTGCCGCTGCTCCCCGGCCGCCCCCGGCCCATGTGCTCACGGCCGATCAGCAGCCGCCCGGTGCAGTGGCCCAGCACATCCACCCGGGGGTCGCTCACCGCCCGCACCAGCCGCCGGGTCATGCCCGCCGACTCCATCCGCAGCTCGGAGTGGACCGAGGCGACCACCAGATCGAGGCGCTCCAGCAGCTCCGGCTCCTGGTCCAGCGAGCCGTCCGGCAGGATGTCGCACTCGATGCCCGTGAGCAGCCGGAACGGCGCCCAGCGCGCGTTCAGGTCGGCCACCACCTCCAGTTGCTCGCGCAGCCGCTCGGCGGAGAGCCCGTTCGCCACGGTCAGCCGGGGCGAGTGATCGGTGAGCACCGCCCACTCGTGGCCCAGCGCCCGCGCCGTCCGGCCCATCGCCTCGATCGGACTGCCCCCGTCCGACCAGTCCGAGTGCAGATGGCAGTCACCGCGCAGCAGCGCCCGCAGCGCGTCGCCGCCCTCCGTCCGCGGCGCCGACGCCTCCTCCTCCAGCCCCTGGAGATAGACCGGCACCTCTCCGGCCAGCGCCTCCCGCACCACGGCCGCCGTCCTGGGGCCGACGCCCCTGACCGCCTCCAGTGTGCCCGCGGCGGCCCGCTCGGCGATCTCCCCGGGGCCCAGCTCCGCCAGGGCCGCCGACGCGGTGCGGAACGCCCGGACCCGGTAGGTCCGCGCCCGGGAGCGCTCCAGCAGGAACGCCACCCGGTCCAGCGCGTCCAGGGGGTCCATGGCTGCTCCTCGTGGCATCTCCCCGGCCCTCTCCGCGCCGGGGTGCGGCACCCCGGGGCGCGCTCCCGGGGCCTGACTCCCACTCTCGCCCGCCGCGCGCGGCGCGGCACCCCGGAGCGCCCCCGACGGGACCGTCCGCACGGTGCTCCCGCAGGCCGCACGGTGAACCCCGCACGCCCCCGGCCCGCGCCGGACACCTCCGTACCCGCCCCCGCGCGACCGGTACCCGCCCGGCGCGCCGTCCGGACCCGGCGGCGGCGGAGTGCGCCGGGGGCTCACCGGGACGGGCGCGGACCGACCCCCTCCGCGGGCGCCCACCCCGCCCGGCCGGCGACGGCGCCGGCCCCGCGGCGGTTCGTGCCGGACCCCGCGCGGGCCCCTGGGCGCACACGCCCGGCAGGCCCGGCTCCCGGTCGGCCCGCCGTGCCCGCCGCGCCCTCCGTGCGAGGACCTCCGCTCCGTACCCCGGCGGGGCCGTGCCCGCGCGCCGGGCGCGCACGCCCGGTTCCGCGCGACGCGGGCCCCGTGACCTCCGCGCGACCCTGGCGAGCGGGAGCCGGGCACCGAACCATGACGGCGACGGGCACGGAGCACGGCCGACCACGGACGAGGAGCCCCGCCCATGACCCACCGCGCCACGCCGCTCCGGCACCGGGGCTCCCGACGGGGGGCGGATCGCGGCCGGGGGCCTTACCCTGATCCTGCTGGAGGACCGCAGAGGGGTCCCGAGCGAGGAATCCGGGCCGGGGCCGGGCGAGCGCCCTGTCTGCCCGGGGCCGTCAGGACCACTCCGCCCGAGGTCCCGACCCAACGGCGCACGGGCCCTCGACACACACGGGTGGCGGCATTGCCCACGACGCGAGAGCCGGCCCGGGAGCGGGCAGCCGAATTCATCCGGCGGCACCGGCGCGAGCCCGCCGTCGTCCAGACGCTGCGCTCGACCGCCGCCGCGACCATCGCCTACGCCGCCGCCCTCTGGCTCAGCGGCGAACCCGCCCCGCTCACCGCCCCCCTGACGGCTCTGCTCGTGGTCCAGGTGACGCTCTACTCGACGCTCACCACCGGCATCCGGCGGGTGAACTCGGTGGTCGCCGGGGTGCTCATCGCCAGCGCCTTCAGCGTGCTGGTCGGACTGAGCTGGTGGAGCCTGGGGCTGATCATCCTGGCCTCGCTGATCGTCGGATACATCGTCCGGGTGGGCGAGTTCGTCCCCGAGGTCGCCATCAGCGCGATGCTCGTCCTCGGTGTCACCCGGGTGGCGGACACGGCCTGGGACCGGGTGCTGGAGACCCTGATCGGCGCGGTGGTGGGGCTGCTCTTCAATGTGCTGCTGCCGCCCGTGTGGGTGGGCAGCGCGGGGGAGTCCCTGACGGATCTCTCGCGCCGGATGCGCCGGCTGCTGCTCGTCATGGGCGAGGAACTCACCGCCCCCACCAGCGTCGAGACCGCCGCCGCCCGGCTCCACGAGGCGCGCCGGCTCGACAACGACATCGCCGAGGTGGACGCCTCCCTGCGGCAGGCCGAGGACAGTCTCAGGCTCAACCCGAGGGTGAGGGAGGGGCTGCTGAACCGGGTCGTGCTCCGCACCGGGCTGGACACCCTGGAGATCTGCGCGGTCGTGCTGCGGGTCATGGCCCGGACCATGACCGACCTGGCGAAGGCGCGCGGGAGGGACGATCTCTTCACCCGTGAGACGGGGCGCGCGATCGAGGAGCTGCTCGCCCATGTGGCCGACGCGCTCGTGAGCTTCGCCGTCCTGGTCACCAGTCAGGTCAGCGCGAGCGCCGAGGCGGCCGAACAGCGGCTCTCCGCCGAGCTGGCCGCGGCGGCGAACAGCCGCGAGCAGGTGGCCCGGCTGCTGCTGGAGGGGGTCGCCGGCCATCCCCGCCACTGGCAGCTGCACGGCGCCCTCCTCGCCGAGACCGATCGCATCCTGGACGAGCTGGACCCCGAGCACCGCTCCCGGCGGCTGATGGAGGAGCTGGACCGCAGCGCCCGCGAGCAGCGGGAGAAGTACCCCCGAGTGGCCGCGGCGCGCCAGTGGGTCCAGCGCAGAAGACGCCGCCGCGCCCCGGCCCGCTGACCCGCCGGCCCGGCCCGCTCACCCCGCCCCTCCGATCCTCACCCCGGCGCGCTGCATTGATGCCGTGTTTGTCATCTCCCATCCGGTTTGATCCTGGGAGATCCCTGAACTTCCCGCCAGCGGTTCCGCGCGGGTGGCCCCTGGCCCCCGGGGCGGCCGCGCGTCCGTCAGGAGGCACCCTGTGAGCCCATCCGTCCCCGCCGAACCGGGGATCGTCACCACCAGAATCCCCGCCCGGCTCGACCGGCTGCCCTGGTCGCGGTGGCACTGGATGATTGTCATCGGGCTGGGGACCGTATGGATTCTCGACGGCCTGGAGGTGACCGTCGTCGGCAGTATCGCGAGCCGTCTCTCGGAGGACGGCAGCGGACTGCCCATCACCGACGCCCAGGTCACCGGCACGGCGGCGGCGCTCTATGTGGCCGGCGCCTGCCTCGGCGCCCTCTTCTTCGGCCGGCTCACGGACCGCTACGGCCGCAAGAAGCTCTTCCTGATCACCCTGGCGGTCTATCTGGCGGCCACCGCGCTGACCGCGGTCTCCTTCTCCGTCTGGTGGTTCTTCCTCTTCCGTTTCCTCACCGGCTTCGGCATCGGAGGGGAGTACGCGGCCATCAACTCGGCCATCGACGAATTGATCCCCAGCAAGTACCGGGGGCGCGTCGATCTGATCATCAACGGCAGCTACTGGCTCGGCGCGATGGGCGGAGCCCTGCTCTCGGTGGTCGCTCTCAACACCTCGGTCTTCCCCAAGGACCTCGGCTGGCGGCTCACCTTCGCCATCGGCGTCGTCCTCGGCCTGGTCATCCTGCTGGTGCGCCGCCACGTGCCGGAGAGCCCGCGCTGGATGCTGATCCACGGCAGGGACCGGGAAGCGGAGCGGCTGGTCGACACGGTGGAGGAGGGGATCGAACGGGAACGGGGCCGTCCGCTGCCCGCCGCCACGACCGCGATGACCATCCGGCAGCGGCACAGCGTCGGCTTCGCCGAGATCGGCCGGACCGTCTTCCGTGTCTATCCCCGGCGGGCGGTACTCGGCTTCGCGCTCTTCATCGGCGGCGCCTTTCTCTACAACGCCATCACCTTCGGCTTCGGCTCCATCCTGGTGCGGTTCTTCGACGTGCCCAGCGGTGCGACCGGCTACTACTTCGCCGTCATCGCCTTCGGGAACTTCCTCGGGCCCCTCCTGCTCGGCCGCCTCTTCGACACCTGGGGCCGGCGGCCGATGATCGCCGGCACCTATCTCCTCTCCGGAGCGCTGCTCTTCGTCACCTCCTGGTTCTTCGGCGCGGGCTGGCTCACCGCCACCACCATGACGGCCTGCTGGGCGGTGGTGCTCTTCTTCGCGTCGGCCGGGGTCAGCTCCGCCTATCTCACCGTCAGCGAGATCTTCCCGATGGAGACCCGGGCCATGTCGATCGCGTTCTTCTACGCCATCGGCACGGCGGCCGGAGGGATCTCCGGGCCACTGGTCTTCGCCGGTCTCACCGAGAGCGGCAAGGTCTCCGACGCCGTGCTCGCCTTCTGCGTCGGCGCCGCGCTGATGGTCGTCGCCGGACTGGTCGCGGTCTTCTTCGCGGTGGCGGCGGAGGGCAGATCCCTGGAGTCCATCGCCACCCCGCTCTCGGTGGTGCCGCCGGCTCCCGGCGGCACTCCGGACGCCCCGGGAGCCACCCGCGAACCGGGTGATCCCGACGAGATCACCCCCGCGCGGTGAACCGCGCGGGGGGCGCGGACGTGTCCTGTGCGCGGGGCTCGCGAGGCGGTGATTTACGACGGGGCTCGCGCCGGGGCGTTTTAGGGAGGTCAGGGCGGGCACTGTCGGGACATCCGGTGCGCAGGCCGGAGCAGTACGGGCCCACTGGCGACGCCGGGCGGACCCTGCCAGTCTCGACGGAGCGCCCCCTGCGCGGGGGAGCCGGAAGCGGTCAGAAAGGCGGGCGAGCCCCATGGTGTCGGGAGTTTCCGGACAGCCGGCCGGCGATGGCGCGCCCGGCGGCGGACGCTTCGGCGTCGAGCGCAGAGGCGCCGTCGGTGCTCTGGTCCTCGCCCTCACGGGCGAACTCGACCACGACACCGCCGAACCGCTGCGCGAGGCGCTCAGCGCGGGCGTCCAGGAGCGGCCCGCCCGGATACTGGTGGACTGCGCGGAGCTGCGGTTCTGTGATTCCACCGGGCTGAATGTGCTGCTCAGAGCGCGTCTCAACGCACTGGAGTCCGGCATAGGGCTGGAGCTGGCGGCACTCAGACCACCAGTGGCACGCATGTTCGACATAACCGGGGCGCATACGGTGTTCCGGGTGTACGAGAGCCTGGGCGCTGCCCTGGCCGACGAATCGCAGCCGTAACGGAGGAGCGGATGGGCACGGGCCTCCGGGGGCAGGGACAGACACGGCGGCTCGGGCTGTTCGGAGCCGCGGGGGTGGTGGGGCGCTGTCGCGACTTCACCGAGCGGGCACTGGAGGACTGGGGCTGGACCCCCGCCCCGGGTGTGCGCGACGAGCGGGCCGAGCGCGTCGAGGACGTGCTGCTGCTCGTCTCCGAGCTGGTCACCAACGCCTGCCTGCACGCGGGCGGGCCGACCCAGCTCGTACTGCGCCACACCCCCGACGCGCTCCGGATCGAGGTCGCGGACCTCAGTCCCGAGCCACCCAGGCCCCGGCCGCGCGATGTCGCGCGGCCCGGGGGCCATGGACTGATCGTGCTGGACCGGCTCGCGCGCGGCTGGGGATCGGAGCCCGCCGGGGAGGGCAAGGTCGTCTGGGTCGAGGTCGCCCCGGTGACCTCCCCGGCCCGCCGTCCCGCGCACTGACCCCGGCCGGCGGGCGCCCGCCCCTCACCCCTCGCGGCTCCCGGCCGGGAGCCGCGCGGCGCCGGGAGGGTCGTACAGCAGCCCCTCGCGCAGCCGGGTCAGCACCCGTGCCAGCAGCCGGGACACCTGCATCTGGGAGACCCCGAGCCGGGCGCCGATCTCGGACTGGGTCAGCTCCTGGCCGAAGCGCAGGGACAGCAGCAGCCGGTCCCGCTCGCCCAGCGCGGCGATGAGGGGTTTCAGGGAGACCAGGCACTCCACCGTGTCGTAGGCGCCCTCCTCCGCGCCGAGACGCCGGGCGAGCGGCCCGGTGATCTCCTCCTCCCGGAGCGGGGCGTCCAGGGAGCGCGCGGCATGGGCGTTGGCGGCGCGCTCACCCTCGGTCACCTCCGCCTCGGGAAGCCGGAGCCGCTCCGCCAGCTCCGCCGTCCCCGGCCGGTGCCCGCGCTCCTGCTCCAGCGCCTCGGTGGCCCGTGCCAGCTCGATCCGCAGCTCCTGGAGCCGGCGCGGCACATGGACGGCCCAGCCGGTGTCCCGGAAGAAGCGCTTGATCTCACCGGTGACCGTCGGCAGGGCGAAGCCCGCGAAGTCCACCCCGAGAGCCGGGTCGAACCGGTTCACGGCCTTGATCAGACCCACGGTGCCGGCCTGGACAATGTCCTCCATCGGCTCCGGCCGGCCCCCGAAGCGCCGGGCGGCGAAGCGCACCAGACGGAGATTCAGCTCGACGAGGGTGTTGCGGACCAGGGCGTGCTCGGCGGTGCCCTCCGCCAGTCCCGCGAGCCTGCGGAAGAGCGCCGCGGTCAGGGCCCGCGCCTCCGCCGCGCCGACGCGCCCGCGCCCGCCCGCCGCCTCCGGGAGCACGGGGGCGCCGGCCGGGGGAGTGCGGAGGGTGCTGGACACAGGAGGGCTCCTTCGGCGGGGCGGGTCCACGCCACGGCCCGGGGGCGGCGGGCCCGCCGTCCGGACGTTCCTCTGGAGAAATGCCCGTATTGGCATCTTTGATAACTAACGGGATATCCGAAATCAGGGTGCCGGTGCCCAGACGGTCCGGCGGCCCGCTGGCCTCATGCCCAGGCGCCCCGGCTGGCCGGCGGCCCGGTGACCAGGCGGCCCGGTGGCCCAGCGGCCCAGCGGCCCAGCGGCCCGGTGACCAGGTGGCCCGGTGGCCCGGTGGCCCAGCGGCCCGGTGACCAGGTGGCCCGGTGGCCCAGCGGCCCGGTGACCAGGTGGCCCGGTGGCCCAGCGGCCCAGCGGCCCAGCGGCCGAGGGGCTCCGGCGGAGCGCCGCGCCCACCGGCCGCGCCCACCGGCCGCGCCCTCGGCCGCCCCCGGCCACCGCCCAGGTGGCCCGAACCGGTCGCCCCCGCCGGCCGGCGCCGTGGGACACCCTCCGAACTGTGGTGCGACGGCACCTCCGGTCCGCCTCCGCCGCCGGACGGTGACACCCCGCGCCGCCGGCCCTTCCCCGTACCGCCGATCCCGGTGGCCAACTGCCGGAACGGCACTCCGGGAACCGGCCCGGCGGCCCCGCCCCGCCCGCCGCGCGGCCCGGCCCGCCGCCGGTCCCCACCGCTCCCACCGCCCGCCTGAGCACGGCGAGTTGGCGCTCCTGTGCTGTTCAGGGTGTCCGCGGTGATACGGCGTGACAGAGTGGATTCGGTGGAGGGCAGCCGTCGGTTTCGCCCTCCCCCGCAGAGCCATACCACCTTTCCCGGTATCTCGCAGAGCGGCGCCGCCGACGGGGCGCCGCCCGTTCATGAGAGGTGAGGTCAGCGATGGATGGGGTTGCCTCCTCGCCGGAACCGCGTGAGCCCCTGCCCGGGGCACCGCTGCCGGCGTCGCCGCTTCCGCAGTCACCGCCGTTCCCCCAGCAGTCCGCCCCGCCCCCGTCCGGCCGGCTCAGCGAGGAGGGCCTGCGCAAACTGCTCGCCGGACTCACCGCCGTGCGCGACGGTGATCTCTCCGCCCGCCTCCCCGACGAGGCGGAGGGCCTCCTCGGCGAGATCGCCGCCGTCTACAACGGGATGGTGGACCAGCTCTCCCTGGTCACCTCGGAGGTGACCAGGGTCGCCCGCGAGGTCGGCGGGCAGGGGCTGCTCGGCGGCCACGCCCGCGAACCGCGCGTCCGGGGCGTCTGGCAGGAACTGACCACCGGTGTCAACACCATGGCGGACAACCTCACCTCGCAGGTCCGCAGTATCGCCCAGGTCGCCACGGCGGTCGCGCGCGGCGATCTCACCCAGAAGATCAGAGTGGACGCCCGGGGCGAGATCCTGGAGCTGAAGGAGACCATCAACACCATGGTCGACCGGCTCTCCTCCTTCGCGGAGGAGGTGACCCGGGTCGCCCGCGAGGTCGGTACGGAGGGGAAGCTCGGCGGCCAGGCCACCGTCCGGGGCGTCTCCGGCACCTGGAAGGACCTCACCGACAACGTCAACTTCATGGCGGACAACCTCACCAACCAGGTCCGCAACATCGCCCAGGTCACCACCGCCGTCGCCCGGGGCGATCTGACCCGCAAGATCGATGTGTCCGCGCGCGGCGAGATCCTCGAACTCAAGACCACCATCAACACCATGGTCGACCAGCTCTCCTCCTTCGCCGCCGAGGTCACCCGGGTCGCCCGGGAGGTCGGCAGCGAGGGCCGGCTCGGCGGCCAGGCGGAGGTCGAGGGCGTCTCCGGCACCTGGAAGCGGCTCACGGAGAACGTCAACGAACTCGCGGGCAACCTCACCCGCCAGGTCCGCGCCATCGCCGAGGTGACCAGCGCGGTCGCCGAGGGCGACCTCACCCGCTCCATCACCGTCGAGGCCCCAGGGGAGGTCGGGGACCTCAAGGACCACATCAACGCCATGGTGGAGTCGCTGCGGGTCACCATCCGGGCCAATGAGGAACAGGACTGGCTCAAGACCAATCTGGCCCGGGTCTCCAGCCGGATGCAGGGCACCCGCAGCCTGCCCGCCATCGCCGAGCTGATCATGGACGAGGTGCCGCCCCTGGTCGGCGCCCTGTACGGCGGCTTCTTCCTCACCCGGGACGGCGAGCGCGGCCCGGAGCTGGTGATGACCGCCGCCTACGGCTCGCCCGACGACCCCGACGAGGGGCCCAGACGTTTTCTCCTCGGCCAGTCCCTCGTCGGCCAGGCCGCCCGCAGCCGGCGCACCATCGCCGTCGACGACCTGCCCCCCGGCTACGCCACCATCGCCTCCGGGGCGGGCGGGATGGACCCCACCGCGCTCGTCATCCTCCCCATCGTCGTGGAGGACCAGGTCCTCGGCGTGATCGAACTCGCCGCCCTGCGTCCCTTCACCCCCATCCACCGCGACTTCCTCGAACAGTTCATCGAGACGGTCGGTGTCAATGTCAGCTCCCTGATCGCCAATCTCCGCACCGACGAGCTGCTGGAGCAGTCCCAGCGGCTCACCGCCGAACTCAGCGCCCGCTCCAAGGAACTCCAGGCCCGGCAGGAGGAGCTCCAGCGCTCCAACGCCGCCTTCCGCGAGAAGGCCGCGCTGCTCGCCGACCGCAACCGCGACATCGAGCGCAAGAACCTGGAGATCGAACAGGCCCGCCAGCAACTGGAGGACCGGGCCCAGCAGCTCTCCCGTACCTCCATGTACAAATCCGAGTTCCTCGCCAATATGAGCCATGAGCTGCGCACCCCGCTCAACAGCCTCCTCATCCTGGCCCAGTTGCTCGCCCAGAACCTGGAGGGCAACCTCTCGCCCAAGCAGGTCGACTACGCCGAGGTCATCCACTCGGCGGGCTCCGATCTGCTCCAGCTGATCAACGACATCCTCGATCTGTCGAAGGTCGAGGCCGGGAAGATGGACGTCCACCCGGAGCCCTTCGCGCTGCACGGGCTGCTGGACTACGTGGAGGCGACCTTCCGGCCCGTGGCCGGCGAACGCGATCTCGAACTCGGGGTGTTCGCCGCCCCGGACATCCCGGAGCGGGTCACCACCGACGAGTCCCGGCTGCGGCAGGTGCTGCGCAACCTCCTCTCCAACGCGCTGAAGTTCACCGAGCGCGGCCGGGTCGAGCTGCGCGTGGAGAACGCGGACGACGAGGAGCTGCCCGCCGCGCTGCGCGGCAGCGGGCAGGTGCTCGCCTTCCGGGTCATCGACACCGGGATCGGTATCCCCGCCGACCGCCTCCAGAGCGTCTTCGGCGCCTTCCAGCAGGGCGACGGCACCACCTCCCGGCGGTACGGCGGAACCGGCCTCGGGCTCTCCATCAGCCGCGAGGTGGCGCATCTCCTCGGCGGCACCATCACCGCGGAGAGCGCCCCCGGCGAGGGCAGCAGCTTCACCCTCCATCTGCCGGTGCACGGTCTCACCGCTCCCCGCCCGTCCGTCGTGGCCACCGTCCCGGAGCGGCACCCCGCCACCGGGGACCGGGCCCCCCGGGGCCGTACCGTCCTGGTCGTCGACGACGACATCCGCAATGTGTTCGCCCTGACCGAGGTGCTGGAGAACCAGGGGATGACGGTCCTCCAGGCCGGCAGCGGCCAGGCGGGCATCGACCTCCTCCACTCCCACGGCGGCGTCGACCTCATCGTGCTGGACGTGATGATGGCCGGGATGGACGGCCTCGCCACCATGGCCGCGATCCGGGAGCTGCCCCGGTTCGCCGCCGTGCCGATCATCGTGGTCACCGCCAAGGCGATGCCCGGCGACCGGGCCCGGGTCCTGGCCGCCGGGGCCCATGACTACGTCGCCAAACCGGTCGACACGGATGAGCTGCTGACCAAGATCCGGGCGCATCTCGCCGATCGCTGACGGAACTGCCTCCGCGGGTGTGAGGGGGCGCCGCAAGGGCACCCGCAGGAGACCTGACCCCTTCCGGGCACCGCGCGCGCGGCGCCCGGAAGGGGAACGGGCCACACTGGAAGTGCGGACACGCCCACGGTGTCCTGGAAGGGCCGGAAGCATGAGCTGGATGAAGGCGAAACTGAAGCAGGTGAAGGGCCGGAAGAAGGAGGCCGACGGCATCGCGCTGCACAATGAGCGCCTCAGGTCGGAGGGGCAGCGCGAGAAGGAGAGCGGACGCAGCGAGGAGGCCGAACTGCGGGCCGCCCGCCGCCGCCGGCAGGACGGACAGCCCTGAGCCGCCCCCGTACGGAACGGGCACGACAGGGGTGAGCGGCCGGCTCTGAACGGCCGACCCTGAACGACTGTCGCCGAGCGGCCGTTCCCGAGCGGGCCGTCCCGGTCCGGCCGCGTGACGGCCCGCCGCGCCGTCGTGCCGAGCCGGCCGCCCGTCCGGCCCCGGGGGGCCGCCGCCCCGCTGATCAGGCCGCCCGGCGCGCCGCAACGGCCCGCGCCGGGCGACTCAGTCGTCCTCGCCCGTGCTCACCCGCACCGCGACCAGACTGGTGTCGTCGTCGGTGTCCCCGGTCGCCGCGCCCAGCAGCGCGTCGACCTGCTCGTCCACCGGGCGCCCGCTCAGCTCCTCCGCCCGCCGCAGCAGCGCGGAGAGCCCCTCGTCCAGCGCGTCCCGGCGCCGCTCGATCAGCCCGTCGGTGAAGAGCAGCAGGGTGTCGCCCGCCTCCAGCTGGGTCGTGGTCTCCCGGTACACCGCGCCGGGCACGGCCCCCAGCAGGATGTCCCGGGGCGGTTCCAGCAGCTCCGCCCGGCCCCCGCGCAGCAACAGCAGCGGCAGATGGCCGGCGCTCGCCCACCGCAGGGTGCGCCGGTCCGGGTCGTAGAGCGCGCAGACGGCGGTCGCCGTCGGATGGCCCGGGGTGTGCAGGGTGACCTCGTTCAGCCACTCCATCAGCCGGCCGGGGGTGTGCCCGGTGAAGGCGAGACCCCGCAGCGCGTTCCGCAGCGCCACCATCCCGGTGGCGGAGTCGATGCCGTGGCCCGCGATGTCGCCCACCGCGACCAGCACCGTGCCGCCGGGCAGTGGCAGTACGTCGTACCAGTCGCCGCCCACGCGGTACTCCTGCATCGCCGGCCGGTAGCGCGCGGTGGCCTGGAGGCCCGGCAGCAACTGGAGCGCGGGCACCTCCGGCACGATCGCCTGCTGGAGCTGGAGCGCCAGCCGGTGGCGCACGGCCGCCCGCGCCTGCACGGCGGTGAGCTGGTCGAAGGTGGCCGACAGGGCGATCTCCGTGTGGTACTCGGCGGACACGTCCTGGTAGACGCCGGTGATCCCGGTCAGCACCCCCTCGGAGAGCAGCGGCTCCGCGGTGATCCGCACATGCCGGGGACGGCTCTCGTCCCGGATGAAACGGATCACGCCGGTCGCGCCCTTCCGCCGCCCGGTCAGGGTCCGCAGCAGTCCCGCGAGATCGTCCCGGTCGTCGGGGTGGACACGCCTCCGCAGCTCGGTCAGGGGCGCGGGCGCCGCCTCCCGGGGCAGTCCGAACATCGCCCACGCCTGCTCGCCCCAGACCGAGGTGCCGGTCAGCAGGCTGTCCTCGAACGGGGCGACCCCCTGGAGCCTGGCCACCGCCCGTACCGCCGATGTGCCCCGGTCGCTGCTGGTGTGCCAGAGCACGACCGTGCGCTCCGCGCCCAGCGGCAGCGCCCGCACATCGAGCAGCGGGGCGGGCAGACGCTGGTCGCGCTCCGCGGGCAGCCGGGCCGCCCGCCGTACCGAGGTGGACTCGTGGGCCCGTTCGGACAGCTCCGCTATCTCCGTGTGCAGCAGTGGGAAGAGCCGGGTCAGCGAATCCCCCGCCGTGCCGTCCGCGACGCCGAGCGCCTCGATCGCCGACCGGTTGAGATACTCCACGGTCGGCGCCGTCCGGCCGCCGGACCGGTCGTGGTGGAGCGTCATCGCCGGGTGCGCCATCGCGTCGAGCAGATCGTCGAGCGCCGGGGCGGGGGAGGGCGGCTCGGACTCCACGGCGGTCAGCACCCGCGCGGCCACCTCCATCAGATCCACCAGCGCCCGCCGCACCGGGGCCTCCAGCTCGGCCCGGGCGGGCCACACCGCGAGCGCCACCCCCACGGTCGCGCCCCGCAGCCGCAGCGGCAGCAGGGCCCGCGCGGCGCGGGGCCCCGGCCCCGGCAGCACCTCACCGGACGGGGGCCCGGCGGCGAGCCAGACCGGCACGCCCTCCGTCAGCAGGGTCCGGAAGGGCGCGGGCGGCGACGGCGGAATCCACTGCCACTGGGCCGCCTCCATGGCGCTGACCCCGGCGTGCCCGGTGAGCTGGAGACAGCCGGAGCCGGTACGCCGCCACAGCCACAGGCTCTTCACGCCCAGCGGCGCGAGCGCGCCCTCCAGCAGGGTCGCCGCCGCGTCGTTGACCGTGTGCTGGGCCTCCGCCGCCGTCGCGGCCCGGCGGGTGCGGCGCGCCTCCGCGCCGTACGGGGCGTGGGCGGGGTGCGGCGCGGTGACGGCGATGGTGCCCGCGACCCCGTTGACGATGTCGGCGGCGAGGTCCTCGGCGCCGGTACGGGTCTCCTCCGTGAGCCGGGCCAGATGCCCGGCGGCCTCCGCGGGCGAGGTCCTCAGCTGCGAGACCAGGACGCCGGTCGCCAGATCCAGCAGACGCCGGCGGGCCAGTTCGGCCCGGAGCCCGGCGTTCTCGGCGGCGAGACCGGCCACGGTGGCGGACAGCTCGGTCACCGCGGTGGACGGGGGTTCCCGGTCCGGCCCCCGGTCCACGGGGGCGGCGGGGTCCGGCGCAGGGCTGATCACTGGGGCTCCCATCCCGGGCGGGGGTGCGACAGACAGCAGGTGATCGCGTCGGGTCCGGATTCTACGGCGGCGCGCGTCGCCCGGCGGGGAGAGCGGGAAAAAACCGCCCCCCGACCGGGTGGACAGGCGCGCGCCCGGTTGACCGGCGCTCCTGACGCGCCCGGCCGCGCGCCGTCACCGGTCACGGCCGGGCAGCGCGGCGCGGGCGGAGCGCATCGCCGCCCGGACCGGCGGCGGGGGAGGCGGCCCATGGGTGCTCTCGACCAGATGGCGGGCCACCTCGCGCAACTTCGGATTGCTGTGCTGGGAGACCGTCACCAGCACCTGCCACGCCTGCTCCGGCGTGCAGGACGCGGTCGCCATCACGACGCCCCGCGCCATGTCGATGACCGGGTGCGAGGAGAGAGCCCGGCGCAGCCCGGCCACCTCCTGGCGCAGGGCTTCCGCCTCGGCCGCAGCGCCGTCGGGCGCTTCCTCGCGGTGCTCCGGTGGCGGGGTCGGGGCCATGGCTCGCGCTCCCTCCGAACGTCCGGGCGCGCCCCCACGGGACCGGTGGGAGCGCGACGCGTTCCTCTGCCTCTCCCGGCGCTCCTGCCCGCGATCCGCGCCGGGACACACCCGACGGGCCGGGCCGTCGGCGCCCGGTGGCCCTCAGTGCCCGGTGACGGTGAAGAGCGCGCCCTCCGGATCGCTGAGCGCGGCCTCCTCGGCCCCCTCGTCGGTGGTGCGCCGGGCGAGCACGGTGCCGCCCTGGTCCTGCGCCGCCCGGACGGTGGCGTCCACATCGGAGACGGGGAAGTGGACATCCCAGCGGGGCCGGGCCATCGGGTCGGGGGCGGCGCCCCGGGCGCCCGAGGCGAGCCGGGCCAGCACATGGCCGTTGCTGACGAGGACGACCTCCTCGTTCTCGTACCCCACATCGCAGGCACCCGGCCGGTCCGCGGCCCAGTCCAGCACCTCCCCGTAGAAGATCGCCGCGTCGAAGGCGTTGCGGGAGCGCAGCAGCAGCCAGGTGGGCGCGTCCTTGTGCCCGGACTGCCAGTCGGGGATCAGCGCCCCCTCCCAGATGCCGAACACGGCGCCGTCGCGGTCCGCCGCCAGCGCGGCCCGGCCCAGCGAGAAGGCGAGCGGGCCCACCGCCACCGTGCCGCTGCGCTCCCGGACGCGCGCCGCCGCCACGTCCACATCGGCGACGGCGAAGTACGGCGTCCAGGCGACCGCCACCTGGAGCGTGCCCGCGAGCGCCCCGATCCCGGCGACCGGCGCTCCGTCCTTGAAGGCGGTGCTGAAGCCGTCCCCCAGTTTCGCCCTGCGGAACTCCCACCCCAGGACAGTGCCGTAGAAGGCCTGGGACGCCGTGAGGTCTCGGGCCAGGAGACTGACCCAGCACGGCGCGCCGACCACCTCGGTGCTCGATGTCATGCCCGGCGCGGAGGCCGGGTCCGTCGTCTCGTTCATCGCTCTCATTGTCCTGAGATCTGTGCCGATGGGGTGACAGCCCGGAGGGGTGTCGGCGGATCACGCGCGGGATCTCCGGCACGCCACGGGGCGCCGGACCGGATCGGGTCCCATCCTGCCCCCGGCCCCCGGTCCCCGCGAGTCACGCACCGGCGGTGGACGCCGGGAGAGGGCCGGGGCCGGATAGCGCGGACTCCCGGGGTGCCCGCAGAGTCAGGAGTGACGTCCGGACACCCGGACCGGGCGGTACGCGGGCCCCGGACGGACCGCGCCGCCAGTTTGCCGGACGGAAGGAGAACGGCTGCCATGACGGAGTCCGAGAACCAGCGCAGGGGGATCGAGGCCGCCCGCCTCGGTGAGCAGGAGCTGATCCGGGAGCTGGAGAACATCCACCGGAGCCGGCACGACACCCTGCTGCACGGTTCGCCCGCCGCGCTCGCCTCGCACACCACCCGGATGGCGGAGCTGGAGGAGGAGTATTTGCGCCGCCACCCGGAACGTCCCGTCTCGGCGGGACGCACCCGGGCGGGCGCCCGCGCCCGGTCGCGGTCCGAGCGGGACGGACGGCATGACCCGGCCGGGTGAGCGCCGCCCGCCGGCCCCGGGGCGGCCCCCGCCCGGCACCGCCGCGCGCGTCCCGGCGCGTGCCCCGCGCGGCTCAGCGGTCGGCGCTCTTCGCGAACACCTCGGTGAAGGCCGCCGTGAAGGCCTTCAGATCGTCCGGCTTGCGGCTGGTGACCAGTGTGTTCGGACCGTGGTCGCAGATCCGTACCTGTTCGTCGACCCAGATCCCGCCCGCGTTGCGGATGTCGGTGCGCAGACTGGGCCACGAGGTGAGGGTGCGCCCGGTCAGGACATCCGCCTCGACCAGGGTCCAGGGGGCGTGGCAGATGGCCGCCACCGGCTTCCCCGCCTCGAAGAAGCCCCGTACGAAGGCCACGGCCCGCTCGTCCAGCCGCAGCGCGTCGGGGTTGGCCACGCCACCGGGCAGGACCAGCGCGCCGTAGTCGGCCGGCGACACCTCGCCCACCACCTCGTCCACGGCGAAGGTGTCCGCCCGGTCCAGATGGTGGAACGCCTGGACCCGGCCCGGCTCGGTGGAGACCAGCGACGGGGTGTCACCACTGCCGGTGACCGCCTGCCAGGGCTCGGTCAGCTCGATCTGCTCGATGCCCTCGGGTGCCATCAGAAACGCGATCCTCATGCCTGCTCACTCCTTCCGTCCGGCCGGGGCCGGCTCGTCCATCACCCCCCGGGGGCCGCAGTACCCCCGCCCGGCCGCCTCATGCGGGGGCCGGCGCACCGATGCGCTCCGCATGACCGCGAACACTGCGGGTACCCGGGAAGCATCAACCGGCTGTACAGGAAGGCGGAAGTCCATGGGCCTCGGAGGATGCATCGTCCTGATCGCGGTCGGCGCGATACTCACGTTCGCCACCGACTGGGAGATGAAGGGGGCCAATCTCGATGTGATCGGCCTGATCCTGATGGCCGTGGGGTTCATCGGAGTGGTCACCTTCACCAGCATCGCCAAGCGCCGCCGGGTGGTGGTGCCGCAGGCGACCCCGGTGATCGACGAGAGCCGGGACCGGCGGCTGTAACGGATGACCGAGGGGCCGCCGTATCCGCCGCCCCGGCGGGAGCCGCCAGTGAAACGTTCCCGCGCCGTCCGCCCGTCCGGGGGGACCGGACCGCCACCCCACCGGTGACGGCCCGGTCCCCCCGACGCGTATCCGGACGGCACCGGCCCCGCCGCTTCACGGCCGGGGCCCCCGACCGGCCCGGGCGGCACCGCCCGGTCCGCCGACGACGGCCCCCACGGTTCCCCGAGGAGCAGTGAGATGCGAAACGAAGAACTGACCGAACTGGCACAGCAACTGCGCGTGGACGCGGTCCGCGCGGCCGACGCGGCGGGGTCGGGCCATCCGACCTCCTCCATGTCGGCCGCCGATCTCGCCGCCGTCCTCCTCGCCAACCATCTGCGCTACGACTTCCACCATCCCGCCGCCCCCGGCAACGACCGGCTCGTCCTCTCCAAGGGCCATGCCTCGCCCCTGCTGTACGCGCTCTACCGCGCCGCGGGCGTCATCGACGACGAGGAACTGCTCACCTTCCGCCGCCGTGGCAGCCGGCTCGAAGGACACCCCACACCCCGGCTGCCCTGGGTGGACGTCGCCACCGGCTCACTCGGGATGGGTCTGCCCGCCGGGGTCGGCATGGCGCTCGCGGGCCAACGGCTCGACCGAGTCCCCTACCGGGTCTGGGTGCTCTCCGGCGACAGCGAGATGGCCGAGGGATCGGTCTGGGAGGCCGTCGAGCAGGCGTCGTTCGAGAAGCTCGACAATCTGACCCTCATCGTCGACGTCAACCGGCTCGGCCAGCGCGGACCCACCCGGCTGGAGTGGGATCTGGACGCCTACGCCCGGCGGCTGCACGCCTTCGGCTGGCACACCATCGAGATCGACGGCCACGATGTCGTCGCCATCGACTCGGCCCTCACGGGCGCCGTCGGCACGGTCGGCAGGCCCGTCGCGATCATCGCCCGCACCCACAAGGGCCGGGGCGTCGCCGAGGTGGAGGACCGCGAGGGGTTCCACGGCAAACCGCTGCCCCACCCGGAGCGGGCCGTCGAGGAACTCGGCGGCCGGCGGTCCGTCACCGTGGATGTGGCGGCCCCGCCCCGAGCGACCGTCCACCGCGACGCCGTCGGCGGCGACCCGCCGGCGCCCCGGTACGCGATCGGGGACGAGGTCGCCACCCGCGACGCCTTCGGGGCCGCGCTCGCCGCCCTCGGCTCGGAGCGGCCCGAGGTCGTGGCCCTGGACGGGGAGGTCGGCGACTCCACCCGCAGCGCCGCCTTCGCCGAGGCCCACCCCGACCGGTACTTCGAGTGCTACATCGCCGAACAGCAGATGGTGGCGGCCGCGGTGGGCATGCGGGCCCGTGGATACACCCCCTTCGCCTCCACCTTCGCCGCGTTTCTGACCCGCGCCCACGACGTCGTCCGGATGGCCGCGGTCACCGGCGCGGCCGTCCAGCTGGCGGGCTCGCACGCCGGTGTGGCGATCGGCCAGGACGGCCCCTCCCAGATGGGCCTGGAGGACCTGGCGATGTTCCGCTCGGTCCATGGCAGCACCGTGCTCTACCCCTGCGACGCCCAGCAGACCGTCCAGCTGGTCCATGCCATGGCGGACCTGTCGGGCATCGGCTATCTGCGCACCACCAGGGGCGCCACCCCGGTGCTGTACGGCCCCGGCGAGCGCTTCCCCGTCGGCGGCTCCAAGGTCCTGAGGTCCGGGCCCGACGACCGGATCACCGTCGTCGCCGCCGGGGTGACGGTCCATGAGGCGCTGCGGGCGGCCGACACCCTCCGCGGCGCCGGGATCGGGGTCCGCGTCATCGACCTCTACTCGGTGAAGCCGGTCGATGCCGCCACCCTCCAGGAGGCGGCCGAGGCCACGGGCTGTCTGATGACCGTGGAGGACCACCGCCCCGAGGGCGGTCTCGGCGACGCGGTCGCCTCCGCCTTCGCCGACGGACGGCCGCTGCCCCGGCTGATCCGCCTCGCGGTACGGAACATGCCCGCGTCGGCCACCCCCGAGGAGCAGCTCCATCTGTCCGGCATCGACGCCGCCTCCATCACGGCGGCGGTGCGGCTCCTGGTGGAACAGGCCGTCGTGGGCTGACCGCCCGGCCGCCCGCGGGGGACCGGGCACGGAAACGGGGCGGCGGCGGCCCCGGAGGACCGCCGCCGCCCCGAATCGCGCGGATCACCAGCGATACCAGCGCGACCTCCCGCCACCGCTCTGCGCGCTCCGCAGCACGAAGCCGAGCAGCCAGACGACCAGGACAGCCACCGCGATGTACCACAGTGCCTGTACGGCAAAACCCGCGCCGAAAAGAATCAGTGCCAGCAGAAGAACCAACAGGATGAGAGCCATAGTTTTTGTACCTCCGGGGGCACGCCTTCCCGGGATGAACCCTCATACGCCTTGGCGGGAACTTCCGGGAAAGTTTTCCGAACCTCCCGCGACACCGCGTTTGTGACCCCGTTTCAGGGGCAGCCGCCCTGTGTGCTTCGGACCGGAGGCACGCCCGCGGAGCGGAACCGCATCCGGGTCACCGGCTGAACCGGATGCGCGGGTGAATTCACCCGGCCCTTTCCCCCGCGGTCGCAAGGATTCCGTCCGCACGGCTGAGGGAGTGGCGCGCACCATGCGCTCACAGACGAGCACCGCAGACACCGCGAGCACCGCAGACACCACAGGGGACGTCCACGGGGATGTCCCCAGGGACCCACGCGGCGCGAGGACCGGGCATCCCCACGACGACGCCCCCGACACCCGGGCCGCCTTCGCCGAACTGGCCGCCCTGCCGGACGGGCCCGAGCGCGAGGCCCTGCGCCAGGAGCTGGTGAACGCCTGGCTGCCCATGGCGGAGCGGCTCGCCGGCCGCTTCAGGAACCGCGGCGAGACCCTGGAGGACCTCTGCCAGGTGGCCGCCCTGGGCCTGGTCAAGGCCGTCGACCGCTACGACCCCGAACACGGCAGCGCCTTCGTCAGCTTCGCCGTGCCCACCATCACCGGCGAGGTCAAACGGCACTTCCGGGACCACATGTGGGTCCTGCACGTGCCGCGCCGCGTCCAGGACCAGCGCAACCGGGTCCGGTTGGCCCGCCGCGAACTGGCCCAGACCCTGTCCGGGCGCGCGCCGACCGAGGCCGAGATCGCCCGGAAGGCCGGGCTGACCCTCGACGAGACCAGAGCGGGCCTGGAGGCCATCGGGTCCTTCAGCGCCCTCTCCCTGGACGCCGAGATCGCCGGCGGCGACCACGGCCACACCATGGTCGACGCCCTGGGCGGCCCCGACCCCGCCCTCGATGTCGTCATCGACCGGGAGGCGGTCAAACCCCGGCTCCGCAAACTCCCCGAACGGGAACGGCGCATCCTCTACATGAGGTTCTTCCGCGATATGACCCAGAGCCGGATCGCCGAGGATCTCGGAATCTCCCAGATGCATGTGTCACGGCTGATCAGCAATTCCTGCGACCGGTTGCGCCGAGAAATCATGAAGGATGCCGCCTAGGCTGCGACAGGAGACCGTACCCGTCCCCCACACTGCGAGGTGCGCCGGTGGTGAGCAGCAGCGGTGGAATTCCCCGGCACGGCCGTGAGGAGACCCCGGAGGAACGGGCCGACCGGCGCTGGACCGATCTCCTCCAGGAATTGCGGGTGGCCCAGACGGGGGTGCAGATCCTCTTCGGATTCCTGCTCACCGTGGTGTTCCAGCCCCGCTTCACCACCCTGTCCGAGACCGACCGGGACATCTATCTGGCCACCGTCATGCTCGGTGCCGCGGCGACCGGCGCCCTCATCGGCCCGGTCTCCTTCCACCGGCTCCTCACCGGCCGGCGGCTCAAACCCCAGACCGTCGTCTGGGCCTCCCGCCTCACGGTCGCCGGACTGCTGTTGCTCCTCTGCACCATGGCGTCCGCGCTCCTCCTCATCCTGCGGGTGGTGCTCCACGACTCGTCCGCGCTCTGGCTGGTCGCCGGCATGGTCTGCTGGTTCGCGCTCTGCTGGTACGTGCTCCCGGTGCTGCTGCGCGCCCGCCACCCCGAGCGCGACGACACCGCCGCCGGGAGCCGGCCCGGCCCCTGACCGCCCGGCGGCCGGGAACTGCCCCCGCCCCTCTGGCGCGGCCGGGCGAGCCCCGGGATGCTGTCGCTGACAGCGCTTTCCCCGTGCTCAACCAGCCATGACACAGGAGACGTTGTGGGCCGGAGCGGACCAGGCAGCATCCGACGCACCCTCATCCCCCTCGTGACCGCCGCCGCGCTGGCCGCCGGAGCCGTCGCGCCGGCCGCGGCGGACCCGGGCCCCGACGCGCGGCCGGGGAACGCCGCGGACGTGCTGCGGCCCGTCGCACCGCCGCCCGCGAGCGCGCCGGCGGACTCCGCCGCGCGCGCCGTCGCCGACGGCGACGGCATCGAGACGGCCCGCACCTCGCGCCCGGTCGCCCCGGGCATCGAGCTGACCTCCTGGGACCGGCTCGCATCCGACAAGTGGCTGCGGGTCGACTCCCTCTCCGTCGACCTCGCCGGCACGGGCGTGGCGGCCGGATATCTCTCCACCGGACGGGTCGCCGAGCGGGACACCGTCTCCGCCCTCGCCGCCCGGTACGACCCCGGCCCCGGCCGCCGTACCGTCGCCGCCGTCAACGCCGACTTCTTCGACATCAACCAGACGGGCGCACCGCTCGGCCCCGGCATCAGGGACGGCGAGCCGACCCACTCGCCCGCGCCCGGCGCCCACCGCGCCGTCGGCATCGGCCCCCGGGGAGCGGGCCGGGTCCTCCAGCTCTACTTCGACGGCACCCTCACCCTCCCGTCCGGCGACCACCCCCTGGCCGCCTTCAACGCGGCCAACGTCCCCGCCGGGGGCATCGGCGTCTACACCCCCGCCTGGGGCGCCGCCGACCGCGCCCTGACCGTGGACACGGCCGCCCCGGTCGCCGAAGCGCTGGTACGGGACGGACGCGTCGTCTCCGTCGCCGCGCGCCCCGGCACCGGCCCGGTCGAGGCCGGCACCACCGCGCTGATCGGCCGGGAGGCCGGGGCTGCGGTGCTCGCCGCGCTGCGCCCCGGGGACCCGGTGGCCCTGGAGTACCGGCCGCGCACCGACGGCGGAGCCGTACCGCACACCGCCGTCGGCGGCCGGGAGCTGCTGGTGGTGGACGGCGTACCGCAGAACCACGAAGGCCAGGGCAACAACACCGCGGCCCCCCGCACCGCCGTCGGCTTCTCCCGCGACGGCAGCGCCATGCAGATCCTCACCGTCGACGGACGGCAGGCCGACAGCGGCGGGGTCACCCTCACCGAACTGGGGCTCATGATGCGGCGGGCCGGCTCCCACAGCGCCCTCAACCTCGACGGCGGCGGCTCCTCCACCCTCCTCGCCCGCACACCGGGCAGCGACACCCTCCAGGTGGAGAACAGCCCCTCCGACGGCAGCGAGCGCACCGTACCCAACGGGCTCGCGCTCACCGCCCCCGACGGCTCCGGACGACTGCGCGGCTACCACGTCACCACCCGCACCCCCGCCGTCGCCGCACCGACCGCCGACCCGGTCCGGGGCGGCCACCCCGAACGGGTCTTCCCCGGGCTGACCCGCGCGCTCACCGCCGCAGGACACGACGAGACCTACGGACCCGCCGCCGGTGCGCCCCACTGGCGTTCGCTGCGGCCCGCCGTGGGCCGGGTCGACGCCCGGGGGGTCTTCCACGCCCGCCACAGCGGCTCGGCGACCGTACGGGCCGAACGCGCCCGCGCCCACGGCTCCATCGGGCTGACGGTCCTGGACGACCTCACCCGCATCGAACCCACCACCCGCCGCCTCGGGCTCGCGGACACCGGCGCGACGGGCGGCTTCGGCATCCTCGGGTTCGACGCCCAGGGCAACAGCGCCCCCGTCGAACCCGCCGATGTCCGTCTCGTCCACGACCGGGAGCTCTTCGACATCCGGGACGACGGCGCCGGTTCCTTCGCCGTCACCGCCCGCACCGGCTCCGGCGCCGGCCGGGTCACCGCGACGGTCCGGGGCGTCACCACCTCCCTCGCCGTGACCACCGGCCTCACCGAACGGCCCGCCGCCGGCTTCGACGACGCCGCCGAGTGGACCTTCAGCCACGCGCGCGCGGCCGGCTCGGTCGCCGCCACCCCGGCCGGCCACAGCGGCACGGGCCTGGCGCTGGCCTACGACTTCACCCGCTCCACCGCCACCCGTGCCGCCTACGCCACCCCGCCCCGGCCGATCGCCCTGCCCGGACAGCCCCGCTCCCTCACCCTGTGGATCGACGGCGACGGGAACGGCGCCTGGCCCACCCTCCACCTCAGGGACGCGGCCGGCTCGGATCAGCTGCTGCGCGGCCCGTACCTCACCTGGACGGGCTGGCGGCGGGTGACCTTCACCGTGCCCCAGGGGGCCGCCACCCCGCTGTCGGTGCGCCGCTTCTACCTCGCCGAGACCGCGGCGGCCCGGCAGTACACCGGCCGGGTGGTCATCGACGGACTCACCGCGCAGCTGCCGCCGGAGGTGGAGCTGCCCCCGCAGCCGCGCGCCCCCGATCCGCTGATCGGCTCCGCCGCCGTGACGGCGGACCGGGAGTGGCGGTTCGCGGTGATGTCGGACGCGCAGTTCGTCGCCCGCGACCCCGACAGCGCCATCGTCCGGCAGGCCCGGCGCACCCTGCGCGAGATCAGGGCGGCCCGACCCGACTTCCTCCTGGTCAACGGCGATCTGGTCGACGAGGGCGCACCGGCGGATCTGGCGTTCGCCCGCCGGGTCCTCACCGAGGAGCTGGGCACCGGCCTGCCCTGGATCTATGTCCCGGGGAACCACGAGGTCATGGGCGGCCGGATCGACGACTTCATCGCCGAGTTCGGACCCGCGCACCGGGTCTTCGACCACCGGGGCACCCGCTTCCTGACCCTGGACACCTCCCGGCTGACCCTGCGCGGCGGCGGATTCGAGCAGATCACCGCTCTGCGGGCGCAGCTGGACGCGGCGGCCCGCGACCCGGGGATCGGCTCCGTGCTGGTCGTGCAGCATGTGCCGCCGCGCGATCCGACGCCGCAGCAGGGCAGCCGGCTCGGCGACCGCAAGGAGGCCGCGCTGCTCGAACGGTGGCTGGCCGGGTTCCGCCGCGCCACCGGCAAGGGCGCGGGTCTGATCGGCTCCCATGCGGGTGTCTTCCACGCGGAGCACGTCGACGGGGTGCCGTATCTGATCAACGGCAACTCCGGGAAATCGCCCGCGGGCCCGGCCGGCGAGGGCGGGTTCACCGGCTGGTCGCTGGTCGGGGTCGACCCCGTCGGCCACGCGGAGCGGCTCGCGGCCCGTCTCCGGCCGTGGACCGCGCGCCCCGACTGGATCTCCGCGCAGACCCGCGCCCACACCGACCGGCTCACTCTGAGGGCCCCCGGGCGGCTCCCCCCGGGCAGCGTCGCGGAGGTGGCGGCGACGGTCGGCCAGGGCACCCGCGAGGTACCGGCCGCCCACCCCGTGAGCGTCGACTGGACGGGCTCCCCCCGGCTCCACATCGGTCCGGCGGGCACCGCCCGCCCGCGCCACACGGCCGCCTTCGACCCCGCGACGGGCCTGCTGACGGCGCTGCGGGCGGGGGAGGTGACCCTCTCGGTCACGGTCTCGGGGGTGACGGAGCGTGCCCGGATCGTGATGCCGGCGGCAGGGGACGCCACCGGCACACCGCCCGAGCCGGACGCGCGGCGGGGGACCGCCACCCCGTCCGGGAAGGGGGCCGGGGCCGCCGTCCGGTCCGTCGAGCCGCCCGGGCCGGCCCCGGCGCCTCCCGCGCCCGGACCGTCCGGTCGCCGTGCCCCGGTCTCCTGAGCGCCGGGCCGGGAGGGGGGGTGGGCCATGAGCCGTCGATCCGTCCTCCGGTCCGCGGTGACACGGGCGGATGGAGCAGGGCCGCCGCGGCGATCACCGCGACGCCGGCTCGCGGGCGCGGGGGTGCGCGCCGGGCCCGTCGGGCGCTCGGCGGGCCCGGTGGTCCGGCTCGCGCGGTGCGGTCGGGCCGCGTCGGGTGGTCCGGAGGGGCGGAGCCGGGGCGTCCGGGGTCGGGCGCGCCGGTCGCCGCCGGGGCCGCCGGTGTCCGTGCGGCGTGCTCGTCCGTCTGCCCGGGTGATCCCGGGGCACCGCCCCGGGGGCCCGTCGCGGTGGGCCCGGCCGGGACGGCGGCCCCCTCCCGGCCGCCCCCGGCGCGGCGCGCCCTCGCCGTGCGGGAAACCGCATCACCCGGCAGCCTTGGTGATGAGTGGTGCGGAGGAGGTGGTCAGGGTGACCGGGCCGCGTGCCTCCGGGGCCGCAGCGTCGGGCCGCGGAAGCGGGTCCCCCGAGGGGACCGGGGATTCCCAGCCGCTGCTGTCGCTCGCCCTGGCGGGGCTGATGGAGGATGTCCACGCCCACTCCGGCGCTCTCTACCTGCTCAGCCGGGGCGACAGCGGCGGGACGCTCGACATGGCCGTCAAGGCCGGGCTGCCCCGCTCCTTCTCCGCCCCCTGGGAGCGGATCGCCCTCACGGCCCCCATCCCGGTCGCCGAGGCGGTGCGCGAACAGCGGGTGGTCTGGATCTCCGGCGAGGAGGACATGGCCCGCCGCTACCCCCGGATCGCCGTCGTCCTGCCGTACCCGTACTGTCTCGCCGCCGCCCCCCTCCTCAGCGACGGCACCGCCTACGGCGCCCTGTACGTCACCTGGCCCGCCTCCCACCCGCCCGAGCTGTCCGACGCCGAGTGCGCCCTGATCACCACTGCCTGCGACCGGCTGGCGCTGAGGCTGCGGCGCGCCGCCGAGCGCGGCCGGCCCGTCGTCCCCGAGACCCACTTCCTCGGCTCCCGGGCCATGGCCACCGGTGTCGGCGCCATCGAGGCCATCCAGATGCTCAACCGGATGCCGGACGGCATGTGCGGTCTGGATGTCAACGGCCGCGTCGTCTACGCCAACCCCGCCACCGGCGAACTCCTCGGCATCACGGTCTCCCGGCTGACCGGCAGCCAGCTGTGGACCGCGCTGCCGTGGCTCAACGACCCGGTGTACGAGGACCGCTACCGCGCCGCGATGCTGAGCCAGCACACCACCGCCTTCACGGCACTGCGGCCACCGCGCGACTGGCTCACCTTCCGGCTGCACCCCGGCCGCGACGGGGTGAGCGTCCACATCACCCCCGCCCGGGCGGGAGTGGGCGACACTCCCGGACAGACGCCGTCCGGGCACCCGCACCGGCTCGTCACCATCTCCCACATCGCCAATCTGGCGATCGCGCTGACCGAGGCCGTGAGCGTCTCCGATGTGATCGGCCTGGTCGCCGACGAGATCATGCCCTCCCTCGGCGGCAGCGCCCTGGTGATCCTGGCCGCCGAGAGCGGCCGGCTCAGGGTCCTGGGCCACCGGGGCTACCCGGACCCCGAGACGGTCGAGCGCTGGGACGGGACACCGCTGACCGCGCCGATCCCGGGCGCCCAGTCCCTGGTCACCGGGGTGCCGTCGTTCTTCGAGTCCCGGGAGCAGCTGGAGCGGGTCTACCCCGAGCGGTTCACCACCCCCGACGGCATGGCGGCCTGGGCCTATCTCCCGCTGATCGCCTCCGGCCGGCCGGTCGGCACCTGTGTCCTCGGCTTCTCCGAGGAGCACCGCTTCTCCACCGACGAACGGGCCGTGCTCACCGGCCTCGGCGGGCTGATCGCCCAGGCCCTGGAGCGGGCCCGGCTGTACGACACCAAGCACCGGCTCGCCCAGGGTCTCCAGTCCGCCCTGCTGCCGCACTCGCTGCCCGCGCTCGACGGCCTGGAGGTCGCCGCCCGCTACCGGCCGGGAACCCAGGGCATGGACATCGGCGGCGACTTCTACGACCTGATCCCCACCGGCCGTACCGCCGCCGCCGTCATCGGCGACGTCCAGGGCCACAATGTCACCGCCGCGGGGCTCATGGGCCAGGTCCGCACGGCCGTGCGCGCCTACACCGCGGTCGGCCAGCAGCCCGGCCGGGTCATGGAGTCCACCAACCGGCTCCTGATCGACCTCGACCAGGATCTTCTGGCCTCCTGCGCCTATCTCCACCTGGATCTGCGGGCCCAGCGCGCCCGGATGGCCCGGGCGGGCCATCCGCAGCCGCTGCTGCGCGACCCGGACGGCACCGTCCATGTGCTGGACATCGCCGGCGGCCCGCTGCTCGGTGTCGACGCGGCGGCCCGCTTCCCCACCACCACGGTGCCGCTGCGCCCGGGGGCGGTGCTCGCCCTCTACACCGACGGTCTGATCGAGGCGCCCGGGACCGATATCGACGACGCCCTCGCGGCCCTGGCCCGCCGGCTCGCCGCCGCCACCGGCTCCCTGGAGGCCGTCGCCGACGCCCTGACCGGTCCGCCGGGGGCCGGGGGAGGGGGCGGCGGGGACGACACGGCGCTGCTCCTGCTGCGGCCCACCGGCTGACCGCCCCCGCTCCTCCCCGCCCTCTCTCCGCCCCTTTCTGACTCTTTCCGCTTCTTTCCGCTTCTTTCCGCGCAGCCCGGTGCCCTCCGGCCCGGGAGGGGCGGGAGGGCACCGGGGGAGGGGCGGGTCAGCCGTTGTTGCCGCTCGCGGAGGCGTGGCTCGCCGTCACGGCTCCGTAGAAGGGCATCGCCAGGTTGCTGAAGATGTCGGCGGTGCCGGGGCCACCGGGGTTCTTCCAGTCGCGCAGCAGCTCGGAGATGACACCGACGGTGCTGTTGAGGGTGGCGCCCGCGTTCTGGAGGCGCAGCAGGGAGGTCTCCCGGGCCAGCTTGTTCGTGGTGCCCGAGGCGTCGGTGACGGAGTGCACCTCGTAGCCGCGGCCGAGGGCCGAGAGGGAGGCGAACATCAGGCAGACATCGGTGATGACACCGGCGATCACCAGGTTGGGGCGGTTCATGGCGCGCACGGCCTCGTCGAAGCGCGGGTCGTCGAAGGCGTCCACCTCGCCGCTGCGGTGGATGAGGGGGGAGCCGGCGGGCAGCTCGGCGACCAGCTCGGGAAGGAGCGGGCCGTTGGGGCCCTGCGGGGCGGAGGTGGTGGCCACGAGGGGGAGGCCGAAGACCTTCGCGGTACGGGCCAGGGCCTGCGCGTTGCGGCGGACCTCGTTCTGGTCGTGGTCCTGCACGCCCATGAGGAGGCCGGTCTGGTGGTCGACCAGCAGGATGCCGGTGTTCTCCGGGGTGAGGCGGTTGGTGAGGTAGCTGTTGCTGCTCATTGCTGCGGTTCCTTGGGGTCGGGCCGCGGTGACGGCCGTTGCTGGAGAGTCAGTCGCAGGCTTTTTGTTGCTTGCGCATTCATCCTAACCGCACCTGTGCGGACTCCATTCCCGGCCCCGGGGGGCCGGGTCGGGTGATCCGGGTCACGCCGTGGCGGCGTCCTCCGACGAGGGTCCGGCGCTCTTCAGCCGGTCCAGGGTGGCGTCCAGGGCCAGCAGCTCCCCCGGTGAGAGCCGGCCCGCGAACATCGCCTCCACCACCTCGGCATTGGTGCGCACCGCGGCCCGGAGCATCTTCCGGCCCTCCTCGGTGAGCTGGATGGTGGCCCCGCGCTGGTCCTCCTCCAGGGGGGTGCGGGTGATCAGCCCGCGTGCCGCCAGGCGGTCGCACATCCGGCTGACCGCGCTCTGCGTCAGCACGATCCGCTCCTTGAGGTCCTTCAGCCGGGTGCCGTCGAGGGGGATGTTCACCAGTGCGTCGAATTCGCTCAGCGACAGCCGGTGACGCTCGGCGATCTCCCGCTCGATCTCGCGCAGCACCTCGTTGTGCACCTCCATGAACGACCTCCAGACCCCGATCCTGAACTGCCGGGACACCCCACCGGAGCCTGTCCTCGCCATAATCCGTACCTCCTCATTGCATGCGTACGCATCATTCTCGCAGGCCGGGTCCGCGATCGCGCGGCGCCGTCCCGCGGGCCCGTGACGGGGGAACCTACGGGTCCCCCTCAGGGTCTGCCGTCGAACCTTGTTCCTGTCCGATCGCCCGTGCGAAGGTCGAACGGTCCGATGAACAGAACCGGTTGCGCCGCATTCACCGGCCGCCCGCCCCTCCCCGGAATTCCACGAACCCTCTGCCGCGCAGAAAGAACGAAAGGTGCTGCCGCGATGCCGGATGACCTGGTTCCGCTCGAAGAGATGAAGCGACTCACCGAACGCGTGGAACGCCTGGAGGCCGTCCGTGAACTCCACGACCTGCGCCACAGCCTTCCCCGCCATGTCAACGACGGCGCGTTCTCCCGGGTCGGGGAGCTGTTCAGCGAGCACGCCCGACTGGACTACGCGCATCTCGGGCAGGCGTCGGGCCGCGAGGAGATTCAGCGGTACTTCACGGGTCTGACCCGGATGATCGAGGAGAACAGCCCGGCGGCCCAGGTCATGATCACCCAGTTCGGCCACGGGCACGAGGTCCGGATATCGGGTGACGAGGCCACCGGTGTCTCCTTCTTCGAGGAGAAGGTGGTCTTCGACACCGAGAGCGCCATGGTGGCCGGGAAATTCACCGACAGCTATGTCAGGGAGAACGGCCGATGGCTCTTCTCCCATATCAAGCTCGACCTTTTCTGGGTCATTCCCTGGGACCAGGGCTGGAAGAACTGAACCCGGGGCACGCGGCTCCACCGCGTGCGCCACACGCGCCAATCACACGATCAGAGGAGAGCGACCACATGGGCAGGTTGACCAACAGGACCGCACTGGTCACCGGGGCCAGCCGGGGCATAGGGCGCGCGAGCGCGCTGCGGCTCGCCGGGGAGGGTGCCCTGGTCGCCGTGCACTACGCGACCAATGACGAGGCCGCGCGGGAGACCCTGGCGCTGATCGAGAAGGACGGTGGCCGGGGGTTCACCGTCCGCGCCGAACTGGGGGTGCCGGGCGATGTGCACGAGCTGTTCCTCGGGCTGGAGCGGGGCCTCAAGGAGCGGACCGGGGCGACGGCGCTGGACATCCTGGTCAACAACGCCGGTGTCACCACCCCGGCGGGCGCGCCGCCGGAGAGCGTCACGCCCGAGGACTTCGACCACCTCTTCGCGGTGAACGCGAAGGCCCCGTTCTTCATCGTCCAGCGGGCGATCGGGCTGATGTCCGACGGCGGCCGGATCGTCAACATCTCCTCCGGGCTGACCCGGGTCGCCAACCCGGAGCAGATCGCGTACGCGATGACCAAGGGCGCGATCGAGCAGATCACCCTGCACTTCGCCCGCCATCTGGCCGCGCGGAACATCACCGTCAACAGTGTGGCGCCCGGCATCACCAACAACGGCAGCGCTCTGTTCGACATCCCCGAGGCGGTCGAGCAGATGGCACAGGTGTCGGCGTTCAAACGGGTCGGCGAGGCGGTCGACGTCGCCGATGTCATCACCTTCCTGGCCACGGACGAGGCCCGCTGGATCACGGGTGCGTTCGTCGACGCCACCGGTGGGACCCTGCTCGGCTGACCGCGGCGGAACCGGCGGTCCGGGCCGGATGGACCGCCCGGCCGCTCCGGCCCCCGGCCGGCGCCCCAGCAGTCTCCCCGATGGAGGTATCACGCGTGAGTTCCGTGGCAGAGCGGCCGTTCCGGTTCGGTGTCGGCATCCACACCCCCACCACCCGGGCCGAGTGGGTCGCCAAGGTCCGGGCGGCCGAGGACCTCGGCTACGACGCCGTGTCCGTCTCCGACCATCTCGGCATGCCCGCACCGATCCCGACGCTCCTGCTCGCCGCCGAGGCCACCGAGCGGGTGCGGATCGGCACCCTCGTCCTCAACACGTCGTTCTACACCCCCGCGGTGCTGGCGCGGGACATCGCCACCGTGGACCGGTACTCGGGCGGCCGGGTCGAACTCGGTCTCGGCGCGGGGTACGACCGGGCACAGTTCGACGCGGCGGGCCTGCCGTGGACGCCCGCGGGCGAGCGGGTGTCACATCTGGAGACGATCGTCCGGGAGTTCAGGAAACCCGCCGCCGAACGGGAGCACTACGCCCGGTACGCCGGACCCTCGGCGCCCCCGCTCCTGATCGCCGGCCGGGGCGACCGGGTGCTGGGGCTGGCCGCGCACCACGCCGACATCGTCGCGTTCACCGGGACGGCCCCGGTGCGCGACGGCGACGGACTCAAGCTCGCCGGTCTCGCCGAGGTCACGGACCGGATCGGTTTCGTGCGGAAGCTGCTCGGAGACCGGGCCGGCGAGGTGGACCTCAACATGGCCATCCACCGGGTGCTGCCCCCCGGTACCGCCGGGGGTGTCAAGGACGTCTGGCAGAACGATCTGGGCCTCGGCATGGAGGAGCTGGCCGAGCTGCCGTCGATCCTCATCGGCACCCCCGAGGAGTGCGCGGAGCGGCTGCGCCGGCGGCGCGCGAGCCTGGGTCTCAACTACTACACCGTGCTGGAGCACGAGATGGAATCGTTCGCACCGGTCATGCGGGCGCTGCGATGAGCGGCCCGTATCTGGCGGTCAGCGTGGAGCGGGACGACTGCATCGGCTCCGGGCAGTGTGTGACGGTCGCCCCGGAGGTGTTCGACCAGAGCGACGACGACGGCGTCGTGGTGCTGCTCGACCACCGGCCGCCGGCCGGGGAGCACGAGGGGGTGCGGGAGGCCGCGGACCTCTGCCCCGCCGCCGCCATCCGGCTCCATGAGAACGGCGCGCGCTGACCCGGCGCGCCCGGGACGAGCCGAGGACCGCTGCCGAGAGGGAGGCCACATGACACAGGACAACAGCATGCCGCACAACCGGCGCGCGGCCGGATGCCCCTACCGCCCCGACGCCGATCTGGTGCGACAGCACCAGGACGAGAAGCTGCACCGGGTACGGGTGCCCAGCGCCCAGCTCGGCGCGTTCGAAGCGGTCCTGGTCGCCCGGGCCGAGGACTCCCGCACCGTGCTGTCCGACATCCGCTACGAGGCCGGATTCGCCTTCGAACGGGACCTGACCGGACCGCGGACGATGATGACCCAGCCCGGCACCCTGCTCAACTACGACGGCGAGGAGCACACCCGCTACCGGCGCATGCACGCGGGAGCGTTCACCGTCCGACGTGTCCGGGCCATGGCCGGGGCGATCGAGCGCATCGTCGAGACGCACCTGGACGCGGTGGAGCGGGAGGGACCGGGAGCGGACCTGATCGAGACGTTCGCCGGTCCCGTGCCCCTGATGGTGATCTGTGAGCTGCTCGGTGCCCCGGAGGAGGACCACGAGGGCATCCGGGCACGCAGCTCCATCGCCACCAGCGTCGGGACGACCCTCGCGGTGCAGCAGGAGAACTTCGGCGCGATGACCGAGTACATGGGGAGGCTGATCGCGGCACACCGGCGCGAGCCCGGTGACAACATCCTCGGCGACCTGGTCCGCCGGCACGGCGCCGAACTCACCGACGACGAACTCGTCGGCATGGGGAACGACATCCTCGTGGCCGGGCACGAGACCCTCACCTCGACGATCGGGATGAGTGTGCTGACCCTGCTGCGCCATCCCGACCAGCTCGCCCTGGTGCGCGACGAGGAGTCCGTGGCCGCCAACGCCGTCGAGGAGCTGCTCCGGCTGCTCTCGGTGGCGCCGCCGCTGGTCCGTCAGGCGAGCTGCGATCTGACGCTGAACGGCCAGGAGATCCGCGCGGGCGAGCGGGTGATCATCTCGGGACTGATGGCCAACCACGGCGCGGACGTCGCCCCGGGCGCGCCGCACGACCTCGATGTCCGGCGCAGGCCGGTCCGGCATCTGGCGTTCGGGTACGGTCCGCACCAGTGCCTGGGCCAGCAGCTCGCCCGCCTCGAACTGCGGACGGTGCTGCCGGCGCTGTTGCGCAGATTCCCCGCGCTGCGGCTCGCGGTCCCGTTCGAGCAGCTCGAATACCGCACCGACGCGCTGGTGTTCGGGGTGAGGAGCCTCCCGGTCGCCTGGTGAACGCCGGCCGCCCGAGCGAGAACTGATTCCGGCCGGGCACGCGTATTCCCGGCCATGACCTTCAAAGGGCGCCGAACGCCCGAGTGGTGCAACATGCAACAGACACCCACTCGGCGTTCGGCGCCCTTCCGTGTTTCCCCGCATTCGCCACGGGCGATGGGATTCCCTTTTCAGCGGTGCTGGCTCGATCGCTGATTCAACGGGACCGAAAAAAACCGGTTGACGGACAGCGCCGAAGTGTCTCGGAGGTCAGAATCCAGGCTTCGGTGCGACATATCGGAAAACGCATTGATCGATGATCGAGCAGCTGAGGCCGAGGGTAGGTTCACAGCGCGCGGGGGACGCCACACCAGGCATGGAGAGAACCAAATGAAAATGACGGGAAACTACAGAAGGCACGAATCCGGGCAGAGCTGCATCTGTCAGGCATCGTCATCCGTGCGGTACATGACGGACTCGGCGTCGGCGGCCGGCGCCACCTACCGCTACCCGGCGGAGCCGGGACAGGACCCCACCGGCTCCTTACCGGGAGCCGGTTCCGCCGACGCCGGCCAGCACGGCGGCGTCCGCGAGAGCTGTGCCGCGCCCCACACCACCGAACCGGCCCATCTGGCGGCGGGCCGCAGATCGGTGACCGACGATGCGACACGGGCCCTCACCTCCGACGCGGTCCGGATGAACGCCCGGTGCGCCTGGCTGGCGGTCCTGGCCTCGCTCTACACCGGTGACCTCTCGGTCACGAACGCGCAGTGCGAGCGGCTCGCCCGCGACCCCCGCTGGACCCGTTCGCCCCGCCACCACGATCTGCTCATGCTGCTGCGCGCCCGCAGTTCCCTCTTCGCCGGCGATGTGCACCGCGCGTCCGAGATCCTGGGAATCCTGCTCGCCCGGGCGGCGTCGGCCGCACCGGTCTCCCTCGTCGTGGCCTGGCAGATCGAGGCACTCGTCCATCTCGGCGAGTTCGAGTCGGCCGATGAGCTGCTGCTCGAACACGAGCTGACCGGCGAGCTGGACGAGGGTCCGCGCGACCGGGCCCATCTGCTGGCCGCCCGGGGCGGGCTGTACCTGGCCACCGGCCGCTTCCCCAGTGCCATCGACGACTTCACGGCCTGCGGACGGATGCTGGCCTCGATGAATGTCGGCAATCCCGCCGTGATTCCCTGGCGTTCGAAGGCGGCCTTCGGCGCGCTGGGCGCGCGCCGCTACGATCTGGCCCTCGTACTGGCCGAGGACGAACTGGCCGCGGCGCGGAAGTGGTGCTCACCCCGCGCTCTCGGGACGGCGCTGCACGCCGTGGCGCTGGCCCGCCGGGACGAGACATCGGTGGCGCTGCTGGAGGAGGCGGTCCAGCTCCTCGATCTGGGCTCCGCCCGCACCGAGCAGATGCAGGCGCTCCACGACCTGGGCGCCCTGCTGGTCGAGCGCGACGACCCGACCGGGGGCCGGAGCCGGTTCCGGGCGGCCGGCGAGGTGGCGCGCGAGTGCCGCAACGGCTTCTGGGCGGACCGGGCGGAAGCGGCCCTGGACCGGCTGGACCTGCCCGGCAGTACCCAGACGCTCACCCGTCAGGAGACCAAGGTGGCGCAGCTGGCCCGCGCCGGATACAGCAACCGGCGCATCGCGGAAACGCTTTTCCTGACGGTTCGGACCGTCGAGTTCCACCTCTCCAACGTCTACCGCAAGCTCGCCATATCGGGTCGCCGGGAACTGGTCACCGCCCTGAGCGCCGCCGCGATGTAGAGACCGGACCGATACGGGATTCCCGCTGATTGCCCCCCGAGTTCAGCGGGAATCCCGTGGGCCGTCCCTGGGGCCGCACCGTAGGTTCTCCCGGCCGCCCTTGTATCTCCGCGGCACCCCGTGCCAGAGTCATGTTGTCGGGTCATTCCCCGTGAATGCATCAACCCGATTCCCTCCCGCCGGTAACCCTCGTCGGTGAAATCCACCGCGTCCCTCTCCGGAATCCGGGACCGTACGTCCAGCCATCGGCCGACATCCCCTGTGCCCCTTACTTCCGCGTGACCCCGGATTCGCCGGAGTCCGGGATCTCCGTGACCGCCCAGTGCAGAGGCAGGTGCTCTCCATGCTCCAGCAGAACACGACGAAGCGCATCGGCTACTGGCTTCTCCATCTGCACCAGCTGTTCGACGAGTCCACTGCGCGGGCACTCTCCGGAGAGGCGCTGGACCGCCGGAGATGGCAGGTGATCCACGCACTGAGAATCCATGTGGACACCATCGCCGCCATCGACGCCGCGTTCGCCCCCTTTCTCGCGGTCGACGATGTCGACTCCTATCAGTGGATCATCGACGAGTTCGATGTCCGGGGCTGGGTCAGGGTCACCGACGACGGCATCACGCTCACCGAGTCCGGTGTCGCGGCACACGACCGCGCCGAGTCACTGGTGAACGCCCACGCCGCCGCGTCACTGACGGGAATATCCGAGACCGAGTTCCTGGCCGCCAACGACGTGCTCGCCCGGATCGCCCACAACATCGAAAAGGCGTGACCGGGCACCCGCGACCGGACCGCGGCGCACAGCCGGGCCGGGCGAGCCGCTCACGCCGACGCCGCCCTCTTCTGGAGAACACCATGGACGCTTCAGTCATTGTCGTCGGTGCCGGGCCCGCGGGGCTCATGCTGGCGGGGGAACTCCGCCTGGCGGGCGTCGATGTCATTGTGCTCGACCAACTGCCCCGCCCCACCGGGGAGTCGCGCGGCATCGGGTTCACCATCCGTACGATGGAGGTCTTCGACCAGCGGGGTCTGCTCCCCCGCTTCGGTGAGATCCGGACCAGCACGGCGGGGCACTTCGGCGGCCTTCCGCTCGACCTCGGCCTGCTGGGCGCGGGCCACGGCGCGGCCCGGACCGTACCCCAGTCGACGACCGAGGCCGTCCTGGAGAGCTGGGCACGACAACTCGGCGCCGACATCCGGCGCGGACAGGAGTTCACCGGATTCGCGGAGGACGCGGACGGGGTCAATGTCCTCGTGGGCGGTACCGGCCGGGCACTCCGTGCCCGGTATCTGGTCGGCTGCGACGGCGGGCGCAGCACCACGCGCAAGGCCGCGGGCTTCGACTTCCCCGGCACCCCCGCCTCCACCGAACTCTTCCTCGCCGACATCAGGGGAGTGGAGCTCCAGCCGCGCATGACCGGTGAACAGACCGGCGACGGCATGGTGATGGTGGCCCGGCTGCCCGGGGACATCCACCGGATCATCGTCGGCGAGCGCGGGGCGCCGCCGAAGAAGCGGACCGGACCGCCCGACTTCAGCGAGGTGGCCGATGTCTGGAAGCGTCTGACCGGCATCGACATCTCCCACGCGGAGCCGGTGTGGGTCAGCGCCTTCGGCGACGCGGCGCGCCAGGTAACCGAGTACCGGCGCGGCCGGGTGCTGCTGGCCGGCGACGCCGCGCACATCCATCTGCCCGCCGGCGGGCAGGGCATGAACACCAGCATCCAGGACGCGGTCAACCTCGGCTGGAAGCTCGCCGCCGCGGTACGCGGCACGGGCCCCCGGGACCTGCTGGACAGCTACCACGGGGAGCGGCACGAGATCGGGCGCAGGCTGCTGGCGAACACCCGGGCCCAGAGCATGCTCATGCTCGGCGGCGCCGACGCGGCCCCCGTGCGCGAGGTCCTCGCCGAACTCCTCGACCAGACCGAGGTCCAGCGGCATCTCGCCGCCCGCGTCAGCGGCCTGGACATCCGCTACGACATGGGCGGCGGCGAGCACCCCCTGCTGGGCGCGCGCATGCCGGACCTCGCGCTCACCCGCGACGGGAGGCGCACCAGCAGCGCGGAACTGCTCCGGCCCGCCCGGGGAGTGCTCCTGGATCTCGACGACAACGCCACCCTGCGCCGGCGCGCGCACGGATGGACCGACCGGATCGACGTGGTGACGGGGCAACCGCACCACCTGCCGGACAGCGGCGTGCCCGCCGGAACCGCGGCGCTGCTGATCCGCCCCGACGGACATGTCGCCTGGGCCGCCCCCGGCACCCACGCCGACCTCCCGATGGCCCTGAACCGCTGGTTCGGACCGGCCCGCCGAGACGGCCGGCCATGAGAACACGAAGGGGAACGATGTACAGCACGCTGATAGTGGCCCGTATGGCCCCCACCTCCGCCGACCGGGTCGCCGGACTGTTCGACGCCTTCGACCGGAGCGACATGCCCGGCCGGATGGGCACCCGGCGCCGGGAGCTCTTCAGCTACCGGGGCCTCTACTTCCACCTCCAGGACTTCGACGAGGACAGCGGCGCCGGAGCGATCGAGGGGGCGAAGACCGACCCCCGCTTCCTCCGCGTCAGCGAGGACCTCAAGCCGTACATCGAGGCCTACGACCCCGCGACCTGGCGCTCCCCGGCGGACGCGATGGCGCAGCGCTTCTACCACTGGCAGGCGTCATGAGCACCGGGCAGGGCCGCCGGGTCGTGATCACCGGCATGGGGGTGACCGCCCCGGGCGGACAGGGGGTCAAGAACTTCTGGAAGCTGCTCACCGACGGACGCACCGCCACGCGGCGCATCTCCTTCTTCGACCCGGCGCCCTTCCGCTCGCAGATCGCCGCCGAGGTCGACTTCGACGCCGAACTGTCCGGGCTGACGCCCCAGGAGATCCGTCGGATGGACCGGGCCGCCCAGTTCGCCGTGGTCACCGCGCGGGAAGCGGTCGCCGACAGCGGGCTCGGGTTCGACGCGCTCGTCCCGCACCGCACCGGTGTGACGATCGGCAGCGCGGTCGGCGCGACCACCGGCCTGGACCAGGAGTACCGCACCGTCAGCGACGGCGGACGGCTGGAACTGGTCGACCACACCTACGCCGTGCCGCATCTCTACAACTATCTGGTCCCCAGCTCCTTCGCCACCGAGGTCGCCTGGGCGGTGGGGGCCGAGGGGCCCGCCACGGTCGTCTCCACCGGCTGCACCTCCGGGCTGGACGCCGTCGGCTACGCGGCGGACCTGATCCGCGAGGGCTCGGCCGATGTGATGATCGCGGGCGCCACCGACGCGCCCATCTCCCCCATCACCGTGGCGTGCTTCGACGCCATCAGGGCGACCACCCCCCGCAACGACGATCCCGAGCACGCCTCGCGGCCCTTCGACGCCAGCCGCAACGGCTTCGTCATGGGCGAGGGCGCCGCCGTCTTCGTCCTGGAGGACCTGGAGAGCGCCCGGGCGCGCGGCGCCCGCGTCCACGCCGAGATCGCCGGCTTCGCCACCCGGTCGAACGCCTTCCACATGACCGGTCTGCGCCCCGACGGCCGGGAGATGGCCGAGGCCATCCGGGTCGCGCTCGACGAGGCCCGGCTCAACCCGCAGGACATCGACTACATCAACGCCCATGGCTCCGGCACCAAGCAGAACGACCGGCACGAGACCGCCGCGTTCAAGAGGAGCCTCGGCGACCACGCCCACCGGACCCCGGTCAGCTCCATCAAGTCCATGGTCGGACACTCGCTCGGCGCCATCGGGTCGATCGAGATCGCGGCCTCCGTGCTGGCGATGACCCATGACGTCGTCCCGCCGACCGCGAATCTGCACACCCCCGACCCGGAGTGCGACCTGGACTACGTCCCGCTGACCGCCCGCGACCACCGGACCGACGCGGTTCTCTCGGTGGGCAGCGGATTCGGCGGCTTCCAGAGCGCCGTGGTGCTGGCGAACCCCGATCGGAGCCCGCGATGACCACCAGGACCTGGGTCACCGGACTCGGTGTGGCCGCGCCGACGGGACTGGGCATCGAGGCCCACTGGTCGGCGACCCTCGCCGGTCGCGGTGCCATCGGCCGGATCACCCGGTTCGACCCCTCCTCCTACCCGTCGCGGCTGGCCGGCGAGATCACCGGATTCACCGCGGAGGACCATCTGCCCGGCCGGCTGCTGCCCCAGACCGACCGGATGACCCGCCTCGCCCTGGTCAGCGCGGACTGGGCGTTCGAGGACGCGGGCGTCGACCCGGCCCGGGAGCCCGACTACGACGTCGGTGTCATCACCGCGAGCCACTCCGGCGGCTTCGAGTTCGGCCAGAACGAGCTGCGGGCGCTGTGGAGCAAGGGCGGGCAGTACGTCAGCGCGTACCAGTCCTTCGCCTGGTTCTACGCGGTGAACAGCGGGCAGATCTCGATCCGCAGCGGCCTGCGCGGACCGAGCAGCGTGGTCGTCAGCGACCAGGCCGGAGGCATCGACGCCATCGCCCAGGCCCGCCGGCAGATCCGCAAGGGCACCGGGATGGTGATCTCCGGCGCGGTCGACGCCTCGATCTGCCCCTGGGGCTGGGTCGCCCAGCTCAGCGGCGGCCGGCTCAGCACCGCCGACGATCCCGAACGGGCCTATCTCCCCTTCGACGACCGGGCCGCGGGCCATGTCCCCGGCGAGGGCGGCGCGCTGCTGGTGCTGGAGAGCGCCGAACACGCCATCGGGCGCGACGCCCCGCGCGTCTACGGCGAGATCGCCGGTCACGCCTCCACCGTGGACCCCCGCCCGGGCGGCGGCCGGGGCCCGACCCTCCAGACCGCGATCGAAGGGGCCCTGGAGGACGCCTCGGCCGAGCCCGGCGACATCGATGTTGTCTTCGCGGACGCCGCGGCGGTCCCGGAGCTGGACCGGATCGAGTCCGAGGCGATCGCCAAGGTCTTCGGACCGCGCGGGGTACCGGTCACCGCACCGAAGACCATGACCGGACGCCTCTACTCCGGAGCCGGTCCCCTCGACCTCGCCGCCGCGTTCCTGTCGATCCGCGACGGCGTCATCCCGCCGACGACGGGCACCACGCCCGCCGCCGGCCACGACATCGACCTGGTGACCGGCGCCCCGCGCCCCGCCGCCCTGCGCAGTGCCCTGGTGCTCGCGCGCGGCCAGGGCGGATTCAACTCCGCCATGGTCGTCCGCGCCGCCCGTCCCGCTCAGCCGTGAGGAAAGGAAACACCATGCCGGACACGGAATTCACCCTCGGTGACCTCAGGACCATCCTTCTGGAGGGCGCCGGCGCGGACGAGGGCGTCGACCTCTCCGCCGACATCAACGACATCCCCTTCGACGACCTCGGATACGAGTCCCTCGCGCTGCTGGAGACCGCCGGCCGGATCGAGCGGACGTACGGCATCAGCCTCGACGAGGAGGCCTTCGGCCGGGCGCGCACGCCCCGGGAGCTGGTCGGTCTCGTCAACACCCAGCTGCCGGCCGCGCGGGCCGTCTGAACCGGGAAGGAGCAGGACCATGACGGAGAACACGCGCAGGGTCGCCCTGGTCACCGGCGCGACCAGCGGTATCGGACTCGCCAGCGCCCGGCTGCTCGCCGAGCGGCAGCACCGCGTCTTCCTCTGCGCCCGGGACGGAGCCGCGGTGGCCGCCACGGTCAAGACGCTCCGGGCCGAGGGGCTCGATGTGGACGGCACCGCCGCCGATGTGCGGTCGCCGGCCGACGTCACCGCGCTGGTCCGGGCCGCGGTCACCCGTTTCGGGACGATCGACGTCCTGGTCAACAACGCGGGGCGCAGCGGGGGAGGGGTGACCGCCGACCTCTCCGACGAGCTGTGGGAGGACGTCATCGCGACCAATCTCACCAGTGTCTTCACGGTGACCCGGGAAGTGCTCAACGCCGGCGGCATGCGGCGGAAGGACCGGGGGCGGATCATCAACATCGCCTCCACCGCGGGCAAACAGGGGGTGGTGCTGGGCGCCCCCTACTCGGCCTCCAAGCACGGAGTCGTCGGCTTCACCAAGGCCCTGGGCAATGAACTGGCCCCGACCGGTGTCACCGTCAACGCCGTCTGCCCCGGGTATGTCGAGACGCCCATGGCACAGCGCGTCCGCCAGGGCTACGCGGCGGCGTACGACAGCACCGAGGACGCCATCCTGGAGAAGTTCCAGGCCAAGATCCCCCTCGGCCGGTACTCCACACCGGAGGAGGTCGCCGGGCTGGTGGGCTATCTCGCCTCGGATCTCGCGGCCCCGATCACCGCGCAGGCGCTCAATGTCTGCGGAGGGCTCGGCAATTTCTGACCCGGGCCCTCCCCGGCCCACCCGGGCCCTCCCCGGCCCACCCGGGCCCTCCCCGGCCCACCCGGGCCCTCCCCGGCCCACCCGGTTCCGTTCCGGTCCACCGCAACGATGTGAGGAGAAGTCCGTGTCGCCCCAAAGCGGCCGTGAGGTCGAACACGAGATCACCGTCCGGGCGAACGCCCGGGAGGTCTACCGGCTGCTCGCCGAAGTGGAGAACTGGCCCAGGCTGTTCCCGCCGTCCGTCCATGTCGAGGTCCTGGAGCGCGACGTGGACCAGGAGCGGATACGGATCTGGGCCACCGCCAACGGCGAGGCCAAGAACTGGACCTCGATCCGCCGGCTCCACCCCGGCGAGCTGAGAATCGAATTCCGGCAGGAGGTCTCCGCCCCTCCGGTGGCGTCGATGAGCGGCACCTGGGTCATCGAGCCGCGCGGCGAGGACGAGACCCTGCTGCGTCTGCTGCACACCTACCGGGCCGTGGACGACGACCCCGACAAGCTCGCCTGGATCGACCGGGCCGTCGACGAGAACAGCCGGTCCGAACTCCCCTCCCTCAAGGCCGGGCTCGAACAGGCCACCAGAACCGAGGAGCTGACCCTGTCCTTCGTCGACTCCGTCCGGGTCGCCGGCTCCGCCGAGGACCTCTACGACTTCGTCAACGAGGCCGACCGGTGGACGGAGCGGCTCCCCCACGTCCGGGAGGTGAAGCTCACCGAGGACGCGCCGGGACTCCAGGTGCTGCGGATGGAGACGCTCACCAAGGACGGCGCCGCGCACACCACGGAGTCGGTCCGGGTCTGCTTCCCCCACCGGCGGATCGCCTACAAACAGACCACGCTGCCGCCGCTGATGACCCTGCACACCGGGTACTGGCAGTTCGAGGAGGACTCCGACGGCTCCACCACCGCCTCGTCGCAGCACACCGTGGTGATCAATCCCGAGCGGATCACCGACATCCTCGGCCCCGGCGCGGGCGTCCCCGAGGCCCGGGACTTCATCCGCAACGCCCTCGGGACCAACAGCCGCGCCACCCTCGCCCACGCCACGCGGTACGCGGAAGGGCGGCGCTGACCGATGCCCGAACCGCCGTCCCGGGCCCGGGACGCCGACGGCCCGGCCGTCGACGCCGAGGTGGTCGTCGTCGGCGCCGGGCCGGTGGGACTCCTGCTCGCCGGGGATCTGCGCGCCCGGGGAGTGCGCGCCGTCGTGGTGGAACAGCTCACGGCGCCGATGACGGAGTCGCGGGCCTCCACCCTCCACGCCCGCACCATGGAGGTGCTCGCCGAGCGGGGCGTTCTCGACCGGCTCGGAGAACTCCCGGACGGCGGTCCCGGACACTTCGGCGGCATCCGCCTCGACCTGACCGGGGCCGACCCCGGCCATCCGTACGCCGGACAGTGGAAGTGCCCCCAGACCCGCCTCGAAGCGGTCCTCCACGAGCGGGCCACCGCGCTCGGCACCCCCGTGCGGCGCGGCCGGCGGCTGGTCGCGCTGGAGGACCGCGGGGACCATGTGCGGGCCGAGACCGTCGCGGCCGACGGCTCCGTGGAGCGGCTGACCGCCCTCCACGCCGTCGGCTGCGACGGCTGGCGGTCCACCGTGCGGCGGCTCGCCGGCTTCGACTTCGCCGGAGCGGCGGCCACCCGGGAGATGCTGCGGGCCGATGTCGCCGGCATCGACATCCCGGACCGCCGGTTCGAGCGCCTGCCCGAAGGGCTCGCCACCGCGCACCGCTGGCCGGACGGCAGCACCCGCGTGATGGTGCATGTGTTCGGCACCGCTCCCGGGAACCGCTCCGGACCGCCCGGGTTCGACGAGGTCCGCGCGGCCTGGGCGCGGGTGACGGGCGAGGACATCGGGGGCGGTGTGCCGCTGTGGCTCAACGCCTTCGACAACACCCTCCGCCAGGTGACGCGGTACCGCCGCGGCCGGGTACTGCTCGCGGGCGACGCCGCCCATGTCCAGATGCCGGTCGGGGGACAGGCGCTCAACCTCGGTCTCCAGGACGCCGCCGCGCTCGGCTCGCACCTCGCCGCACGGCTCGCCGGCGGGGCGGACGGCGCCCGGCTCGACGGATACCACGAGGAGCGCCACCCCGTCGGGGCCCGCGCGCTCACCCATATCCAGGCGCAGTCCCTCCTGCTGCTCGGCGGGCCCGAGGTGGAGGGGCTCCGGGAGACCTTCGCCGACCTCCTGGAGTTCCCGGCGGTCCGCCGCCGTCTGGCGCGCGCCATCAGCGGACTCGACACCCACCGGGCCCCGGCCGGCGACCCGGCGGAGCCGGCGCGGCAGACCCCGTTGACCACTTCCTAGACGAGACGGAGACCAGAGCATGAACGTCGGACTTCTCTTCGACCTGCGCAATCCGGATGCGTGGCACCGGCCGTGGACCGACCACTACGCCCGCTCGCTGGAGTACTGCGAAGAGGCGGACCGGCGCGGCGCGGGCGGGATCTGGTTCACCGAGCACCACCTCTTCGAGGACGGCTATCTGCCGCAGCCGCTGACCTTCGCGGCCGCGGCGGCGGCCCGGACGCGTGACGTCCGGATCGGCACCGCCGTACTGCTGCCCAATCTGCGCAAGCCCGCCCAGCTCGCCGAGGAGGCCGCGATCGTCGATCTGATCAGCGGCGGCAGGCTGGAGATCGGCTTCGGCGCCGGGTACCGCGTCCCGGAGTACGCGCTCTTCGACGCCGACTTCGGCCGCCGCTTCACCCGGGTCGAGGAGAACATCCGGGAGGTCCGCAGGCTCTGGGAGGAGGGCGGTATCAGCCCCGTGCCCGCGCAGCGCCCGCTGCCCCTGTGGGGCGGGTTCTACGGGCCCCGCGGCGCGCGGATCGCGGGGAGGCTCGGCATCGGTCTGCTGCACATATCGCCCGAGATGTTCCCGCACTACCGCGCCGGACTGGTCGAGGGCGGCCACGATCCGTCGATCGCCCGGGTGTCGGATCTGCTGCCGGTGATCCTCGCGGACGATCCCGAGGCCGCCTGGCCGCGCGTCGCCCCCCATCTCGCGCACCAGATGAACACCTACCGGCAGGGCTCGGTGGAGGGCACCGACCGCCCGAGGCCCCCGCTGCTCACTCCCGGGGACTTCCCCGACCGGCCGGCCGACGGATCGTGGGGCACCCTGGAGATCCTCACCCCGGAGGAGGCCGCGGCGCGCATCCACGAGCGGACGGCGGGACTCCCGGTCGAGCACCTCATCTTCTGGGCGAGCGTCGCCGGAATGCCGGACGATCTGGTGGTCAGGAACATCGAACTGATCAGCGAGGAGCTGCCGGCGCACCTGGCGAAGGCCGCCGGAGCCGGGCCGGGGACGACGGCGCCGGCCGGTGAGTGACGCGCCGGCCGTGCGGGGGGCCGTCACCGGGGCCGGGCGCGGCCACTGGGCCCTGCTCTTCGTCCTCTCGGGGAACATGCTTCTCGACGCCGTCGAGGTCTCGGTGGTGCTGGTGGCGCTGCCCGCGATCAGCGCCGATCTGGGGCTCGGTCTGTGGGCGGTCCAGTGGCTGATGAGCGGCTTCGCCCTCGGGTTCGCCGCCATGCTGATGCTCGGGCCGGTCCTCTCCGCCCGCTGGGGCCTGCGCCGCCTCTGTCTCACCGCGATGCTGGTGTTCGCCGCGGCCTCCGTCGTCGGCGGGGTGAGCGATGACACCGCGCTCCTCATCGCGTCCCGGGTGGTCAAGGGGGCGTGCGCCGCGCTGACCGCCCCCGCCGGCCTGGCCCTGATCGGCACCACCTTCCCCCAGGGCCCCAGGCAGCGCCGGGCGGTGTCGGTCTACTCCCTCTTCGGCGCGGCCGGCTTCACGCTCGGGCTGCTGCTCTCCGGGTGGTTCGTCACCGACAGCTGGCGCTGGACCTTTCTGTTCCCCGCACCGGTCGCCCTGATCCTGCTCGTCTGGGGAATCCGGGTCATCCCGCGCACCGGGCGGCAGGCGCCGCCCCGGCTCCCCGCGTCCCTGCTGCGCAACGGCCCGCTGATGCGCTCGGCCCTGGGCGCCGCCTCGCTCAACGGCACCTACATCGGCCTGCTGCTGCTGGTCACCTTCCGGGCGAGCGGCGAACTCGGCTGGCGGCCCTGGCAGATCGCCCTCGCGCTGCTCCCCGCCTGTGTGCCGCTGGCCGTCTCCGTCCCCTTCGCCGGCCGTCTGGTCCAGCGGTTCGGCACGGGACGGCTGATCACCGCCGGGGCGGCGGTCGCCCTCGCGGGACAGCTCCTCGCCCTGCTGCGCCCGGACCCGGTCCCGTACGCCACCGGGCTGCTGCCGGTGCTGGCGCTGGTCGGGGCCGCTTTCGTGTTCTCCTTCGCGGCGCTCAACATGCAGGCGGCGTCGAGTGTCGAACCCGCCCTGCGCGCGGTGGCCGTGCCGCTCTATCAGACGGGTGTCCAGCTCGGCAGCGTGGTGATGCTGCCGCTGGTCGCCGCCGTGCTGAGCACCACCGACGGCTACCGGCCCGCGCTGGCGGTCATCGCGCTCGTCGGCGCGCTCGGTGTCGTGACCGCGTGCACCGGGCCGCGCGAGGGCCGCCGTCGCGAGCCGGTGCGACCGGGCTGAGCCCGGCGGGGAGCGGAGCCGGAGCGGAGCCGGAGCGGAGCCGGAGCGGAGGGGACGGGCCCGGGGGCCCGTCCCCTCCGCCGTCGTCACCGGTGGGGACGGAGCAGCTCCTCGGTCATCGTCGCGAGCCGCTCCGCCGACGCGGGCGAGAACAGCTCGTTCTGCACATGGAGCCTCTGATACATGTTGAACGCGCTCAGCGGCCCCGGCGGCGGGCCGTCGAGGACCCTGAGGAGCGGCGGGACCACGTCGACGGCGGGCTTCGCCCGCGCCTTCTGGCTCTCGATGAACTCGGCGGTCCGGGGGTCGAACGCGCCGGCGAAGCTCGTCGAGGTGGTCCCCGGGTGGAAGAGCACGTACTTCACCGGTCCCTCGCCGTGGAGCTGGGCGAACCGGACACCGAGCAGATCGTTGAACCGTCCGGTCACGAACATCGCCCGCACGCCATCGTAGTCACGGGCGGTCTGGAGATCGTCCCAGTCGATGGGGGTGTCGTGACCCGGTCCCGCGACATTGACGATGACCGGCTGCCGGCCCCGCTCCAGCGCTTCGCGCAGTCCCGAGCCGAAGAGCAGACGGCTGAGGTAGAACAGCGCGAAGTTGTGCTCGAACCCCTCGGAGGTCACATGCCGCTCGCTCCGGAAGAAGCGGGCGCAGAAGACGAGGCCGTCGATCCTGGGATGGGCCTCGGCCAGCTCCTGGACGGTGCGCCGCGTCTCCGACACGAGACCGAGGTCCGCGGCGACGAAGTCGGCGCTCCCCGGCGAGTCCGCCGCCTCCTTGAGCAGCGCCTCCCCCTTCTCCCGGTCCCTTCCCAACACCACGGCGTGGTCACCCCGGGCGAACAGCGCCCGGGCGAGGGCGGCGCCGATGCCGTCGGTGCCACCGGTGATCACAAAGGTCTTCGTCACGTTGTCCTCTTCCTCGGTTCCTCGGTCATGCCTCGGACGCCCGTGGGCGCGAGACCGTCGGATGTGCCGTGCGCGACCTGGTCACGCCTGCTCGGGAACGGGTGCGGCCCCGGCCTTCTCTCCGGGTGGTGCCGGCTCGGTCGGCGCGGGCCGCGCGGGCAGCACCCTGGAGGCGATGGCGATGACCAGCCCCGCCCCCACCAGCCACCAGAACGCGCCCTGGAACGCGGAGCCCAGCGGCACCGATTCCTCCCTCGTCTGGAGGACGAGGGTGAGCAGGGCGATTCCGAGCGCGCCGCCGATCTGGTGGACGATGAAGAGCACCCCGGTGGCGCGCGAGGTCGCGGTGGGCGGGACGGTGCGGTAGACCGCGCCCATGGTGGCCGCGGCGGCGATCCCGAGCCCGAACCCGACGACGACCAGCCCGGCGACCGCGAGAACGCCCTCGATGCCGAGCGCGTAGGGCAGATAGCCGGGAACGACCAGCAGACCGCCGGCGCCGACGAGCGGCCGGGCGCCGATCCGGTCGGAGAGCCGTCCCGACAGCGGCTGTCCGACCAGGGCGCCGAGACCGAACGGGGCGAGCAGCAGCCCCGCCATCATCACTCCCTGTCCGTCGAGCCGCTGGAAGTACAGCGGCAGCAGCACCGTCGTGCCGAACATCACCGCGCCCACGAGAAAGAGCACGGCCACGCTCGCGGAGAACCCGCCGCTGCGGAAGAGCCGCAGATCGATCAGGGGCTCGTGCCGGGTCCTGAGCGCGTGGACGGCGTAGCCGGCGAAGAGCACGAGACCGAGCGCGGCCGAGAGCATCACCGGGGTGGTGAATCCCTCGACAGCCTGGGTCAGGGCGTACATCAGGGCGGCGAAGCCGGGCGGCAGCAGAACGACGCCGAGGACATCGAGCCGCGGGGACTCCTGGCCGGGGTCCGGTGCGTCCGCCGGCATCAGCCGCACGGCGAGCGCGATCGCCAGCACACCGAGCGGCACCTTGATCAGGAAGACCCACTGCCACGGCAGGGTCTCCAGGAGCAGTCCGCCGACGACCGGGCCGACCACCGGGCCCATCGTCATCGGGATCGCGGCGAGCCCCAGCACCCGGCCGACCCGCTCCTGCCCGGCCGAGCGGGCGAGCGTCGCGAGCATGATCGGCTCAAGCATGCCGCCACCGAGACCGGTGATCATCCGGGTGACGATCAGGCTCGGCACGTCCCAGGCGAGGCTGGAGGCCACGGAGCCGATGACGAAGACCGACAGGCCGGCCAGCCACATGCGGCGGGCGCCGAAGCGGTCGATGGCCCAGCCGGAGAGCGGCGCGGAGACGGCAACGGCGAGGAGATATCCCGTACTGACCCACTGGATCGCCGCCAGTGTCGAGCCGAACTCGTCGACCAGGGTGTGGATGCCGACACCGGTGATGGTCGTGTCCAGCAGCGCGAGGAACGCGCCGAGGGTCATGGTGGCAAGTAATTTGCGCAACGCGGGGTCAAGAGGTTCTGACTGACGAGCCATGTCTAACTTCCAATTCCATTAACTGGATTGAACCAACCAGTTCACTTTAAGCATCGTGATGGTAGCATCGCAACATGGCCTTCACGGAGACTCAGGTCACGTCATCGCGTGGCAGGCTCGACAAGCGTCGGGCCATCCTGGACGCGGCACTCCGCGTCTTCGGCGAAGTCGGCTACCCCGGCGCGACCGTCGACGCGATCGCCGCCGAGGCGGGTGTCGCCAAACCGACGATCTACAACCATCTGGGCGGCAAGGAGAACCTGTTCCGCGCCGTCATGCTCGACGCGGCGGGCGACTGGCACGCCAGACCACTGGCGGCGGTCCGCTCCCTGCCGGCGGAGCCCGGAAACCTCCGGGACGAACTGCTGCGCGTCGGCTACCAGCTGGTGGAGTGCATGCGCAGCGACCGCGCCTGGATGATGCGCCGGCTGCTCGACTCCGAGGTCGCGCGCTTCCCGGAGCTGTACGAAGAGGTGCAGCTGCGCGGCTCCGCCGAGGTGCTCGACACCCTGGCGGGGCGCCTGGCGCTGGTGGCCAACGGCGGGCTGCTGGATCTCCCCGATCCGACGCGCGCCGCGAGTCAGTTCATGGCGCTGGTCTCCGACCGGCTGGCCGTGCTGGCGGCCATGGGAACCCGTCCGCTGGCGCAGTCCGTCGTCGACGAGACCGTGACCAGCGGCGTGGAGACCTTTCTGCGGGCCTTCGCCACCCGGTGAGCGGCCCGGGGCCCCTGCCGGGGCCCACCGATCGACCTTTATCCAGTCATATTCACTGAGGATTACTGTGGACTTGAACCTTGCAGGCAAGCGCGCGTTAGTGACCGGCTCCACCTCGGGCATCGGAGCGGCCGCGGCGGAACTGCTGGCCGCCGAGGGAGCCGATGTCGTCGTCCACGGCCGCGACCGCGACCGGGCCGAGACCGTGGCCGACAAGATACGCGGCCACAACCACCGGGTCGATGTCGCCATCGGCGACCTCTCGACCGACGAGGGCGCGGCGGAGGTCATCCGCGCGGCCGCGGCCGGCGGCCCTGTCGACATCCTGGTCAACAACGCCGGTGGCACGGATCTCGTGCCGTGGAGCGAGACCACTCCGGAGCTGTGGGCGAAGGCGTACCAGATCAATGTGATCTCGGCGGTCCGGATGATCCGCGCGTTCGTGCCCGGCATGCGCGAACGGAAGTGGGGGCGGGTCATCCAGGTCGGCGGGGGAGTGGCCATGCAGCCCATGCCGATTCAGCCGCAGTACTCCGCCACCCTCGCGGCCCGGCACAACCTCGCGGTGTCGCTCGCGCGCGACCTCAAGGGGACCGGTGTCACCTCCAATGTGGTGTCACCCGGGCCGATTCTCGTCGAACACGTCCGGGAGTGGCTGCTCGAAGTGGGGCCCGCCCAGGGATGGGGCAGTGAGCTGTCCGAGATCGAGGCGAAGGCCAGCGAGAGCTGGGCGCCCAATGACATCGGCCGATTCGGCACGGTCGAGGAGGTCGCCGGGGCGATCGCGTATCTCGCGGGCTCCTTCGCGGACTTCATCAACGGAACCGTCCTCCGGGTGGACGGCGGGCACGTCGTCTCCGTCTGACCGCACCGCCTGACGGCGGGGGAGGCCCGCAGCGGGCCTCCCCCGCCGTCAGTTCACCGCCCCGGGCCCGCCGAAGAGGCCGGGCTCCCCCTCGGGCAGCGGAGCGAAGAACCGCTCCACCGCCGCCTCCGTCACCCCCGACAGCTCCGCGGGCGACCAGCGCGGCCTGCGGTCCTTGTCGATGACCTGGGCCCGTACGCCCTCGACCAGATCGGGCGCCGCGAACGCGGCGCACGACACCCTGAACTCCTGCTCCAGCACCGGCTCCAGCGCTCCCAGCGCCCGAGCCCGGCGCAGCGCAGCGAGGGTGACCTTCAGCGAGGTGGGCGACCTGGTGAGGATCGTCGCCGCCGCCTCCCCGGCCGCCGGGTCACCGTGCCCGAGCAGCCGCTCCACGATCCGCTCCACCGAGTCCCCCCGGTAGCAGCTGTCGATCCAGGCCCGGTGCCGGGCCAGTTCACCCGCGCCGGGGGTGCGCGCGTACCGCTCCAGAGCCTCCTCGGGCTCCACCGAGGCGAGGGCCGCCGACAGCTCCGGCAGCAGCGCCGACGGCACGAAGCGGTCGGCGAGTCCGCAGAGCATCGCGTCCGCCGCCCCCACCGGGAGCCCCGTCAGGGCCAGATGGGTGCCCAGCTCACCCGGCGCCCGCGCCAGCAGATGCGTACCGCCGACATCGGGCACGAAGCCGATCCCGGTCTCCGGCATCGCCACCACCGAGCGCTCGGTGACGATCCGTACGCTCCCATGCGCCGAGACACCCACTCCGCCGCCCATGACAATGCCGTCCATCAGCGCCGCGTAGGGCTTGGGGAAGCGGGCGACACGGGCGTTGAGCCGGTACTCGTCCCGCCAGAAGTCCACCGACTCCCGGCCGCCGGCGACGGCGTCCGCGTGGATCGCCCGGATGTCGCCGCCCGCGCACAGCCCCCGCTCACCCGCCCCCGAGATCACCACCGTCCGGACATCCGCGTCCCCCTCCCACGCGTCGAGCGCGGCGGCCAGGGCGCGGACCATGGGGCGGGTGAGCGCGTTGAGGGCGCGGGGGCGGTTGAGGACGAGGTGGGCGGCGCGGCCCTCGGTGCGCAGAAGTACGGGGTCGGCCGGGTCCGGTGCCATCGTGGGTCCTTCCGGGGGAGGGGCTTGGAGGATCTTCGTGAACCCATCCTCGCCGTTCGGGGGGACCGGCCCGCGCGAGGGGGGCGGCCGGTGGGCCGTTTTCCCGCCGGAGCGGGTCAGGCCCGCGCCGCTCCCTTCTCGCCGGCCGGGCCAGTGGCTACGGTTACGCGTCGTCTCGTACACCGGCGGGCCTCTCGTGCCCGCCCTCAACCGGGAGGGCCGACCGTGTCCCCGAGCGCACCCCCTGTCCCTGGCGTCGACGGCATATGCGACGACCGCATGCGAGCGGTGCGGACCGCGTTCGAGGAGAACTTCCGCGAACGCGGCGAACTGGGCGCCGCCGTGACCGTGCTCGTGGGCGGCCGGACCGCCGTCGACCTCTGGGGCGGCTGGGCTGACGCGGCCCGTACCCGCCGCTGGGAGCGGGAGACGCTCGTCAACGTCTGGTCGACCGGGAAGGGGCCCACCGCCCTCTGCGCCCATCTCCTCGCCGACCGGGGCCTGCTCGACCTGGACGCCCCCGTCGCCGCGTACTGGCCGGAGTTCGCCGCCGCGGGGAAGGACGGTGTCCTGGTACGGCATCTGCTCGCGCACCGCGCCGGTCTCGCCGGGCTGCGCGAGCCCCACTCCCTCGAACAGGCCTATGACTGGGAGCTGACCTGCTCCCGGCTCGCCGCCACCGCGCCCTGGTGGGAGCCGGGGACCCGCTCCGGCTACCACACGCTGACCTACGGGCATCTCGTCGGCGAGGTGGTGCGGCGGATCACCGGCCTGCTCCCGGGGGAGTTCCTGGCCCGGGAGGTGACCGGGCCGCTGGGGATCGACTTCACCATCGGCCTCCCCGAGGACCAGGCGGGCCGCGCCGCCGAACTGGTGCAGCCCCCGCCGCCCGCCGCGAGCGACCACGGCGCGCTCCGGGCCCGGATGCCCCCGCTCGTCCTGGCGGCACTGGGCAACCCGCCGATCGACGGCGCGGACGCCAACACCCCCGAGTGGCGCGCGGCCCACCTCCCCGCGGCCAACGGCCACGGCACCGCCCGTGCCGTCGCCGCGCTCTACGGCGTCCTGGCGGGCGACCGCGGAGTGCTCTCGCCCGGCGCGGCCGAACGCGTCCGCGAGGGCCAGGGCCGCTGCCACGACCTGGTCCTCGGCATCGGCATCCCCTTCGAGACGGAGCTGGGGCTCGGTGTCTGGCTGAGCGGCGAGCACGGATCGTACGGCCCCAACCCCCGCGCCTACGGCCACGACGGCTTCGGCGGCTCCTTCGGCCTGGCCGACCCGGACGCCGGGATCAGCGTCGGCTATGTCATGAACCGGATGGGCCCCGACCTCGCCGACGACCCGCGCAAGAGGGCCCTGATCGAGGCCGTGTACGCGTCGCTGGGCACCGGGGCCTGACAGGCGCGGGAGCCATGGCCCTTCCGGATTCCTGCAACACGTTCTACTGTGTGCGCCGCGCCTGGGAACGCCCACGGGACTCTGGAGGGGCCGTGCACCTCGCATACACACCCGAGCAGCAGCGGTTGCGCGCGGAACTGCGCGCCTACTTCGCCGGACTGGTGCCGGGGAGCGTCCGCGCCCGCCACGGCGACCTCGCCGAGCAGAAGCGCTTCTACCGCCGGACCATCCGCCGGCTCGGCTCCGACGGCTGGCTCGGCGTCGGCTGGCCCACCCGGTACGGCGGCCGGGGGCTCAGCCCCATGGAGCAGTTCATCTTCTTCGACGAGGCGGCCCAGGCGGGCGTACCGCTGCCGCTGATGGCGCTCAACACCGTCGGCCCCACGATCATGCGCTACGGCACCGACGAGCAGCGGACGTACTTTCTGCCGAAGATCCTCTCCGGTGAGATCGACTTCGCCATCGGCTACAGCGAGCCCGGCGCCGGCACCGATCTGGCCGCCCTCAGAACCCGCGCCGTCCGCGAGGGCGACGAGGAGAGCGGCCACTACACCGTCACCGGACAGAAGATCTGGACCACCAACGGCGACACCGCCGAATGGGTCTGGCTCGCGGTGCGCACCGACCCCGGGGCACCGCCCCACCAGGGCATCACCATGCTGCTGGTGCCGACATCCGACCCCGGCTACTCCTGCACCCTCATCAACACCCTCGCCTCGCACTCCACCACCGCCAGCCACTACGACAACATCAGGGTTCCGGCCACCCGCCGGGTCGGCGCCGAGAACAGGGGCTGGCGGCTGATCACCAATCAGCTCAACCACGAGCGCGTCACCCTCGCCGCCCACGGGACCACCGCCATCCGCGCCCTGAGCGATGTCCGGCGCTGGGCCGCCGAGACCCTGCTCGCCGACGGGCGCCGGGTCATCGACCTCGGCTGGGTGCGCGGCCGGCTCGCCCGCACCCATGCCCGCCTCGACGCGATGAAGCTGATGAACTGGCAGATGGTCAACGCCGTCCAGGACGGCACCCTCACCCCCCAGGAAGCCTCCGCCGTCAAGGTGTACGGCTCCGAGGCCCGCCGCGACGCCTACGCCTGGCTGATGGAGACCGTCGGCGCGGCCGGCCCGCTCAAGGAGGGGTCGGCCTCGGCCGTCCTCCACGGCGAACTGGAGCGCGGCTACCGGTCGGCCGTCATCTTCACCTTCGGCGGCGGGAACAACGAGATCCAGCGCGAGATCATCTCCTGGATCGGCCTCGGGATGCCCCGCGTCCGCCGCTGAGGCGCACGGGCCGGGTCACCCGGGGGCGGACTCCGCGAGGACCTCCGCCAGGGCGTGCGAGGCCTGGCGCACCATCGAGGGGTTGGTGTCCCAGTAGTACGCCAGAGCGGTCACCGTCTGACAGAGCACCCAGCCGCGCCCGCGCAGCCGGGAGGCGTCGTCCACCCGGAGCTCGGCGAGGAACCGCTCGCGGCTCCGGCCCGCGAAGACATTCCAGGCGGGCTGGAGATCGCACGCCGGGTCGCCGACGTTGAGGCCGCCGAAGTCGATGACCGCCGACAGCCGGCCGCCGGTGACCAGCAGATTGCCGGCCAGCAGATCGCCGTGCACCCAGACCTCCCCGGCGGACGGGGCGGGCGCGGCCAGCGAGGTGTTCCAGGAGCGCAGCGCGGCGGCGCCGTCGACGCGGTCGCCCAGCCGCCCGATCGCCCGGCGCACCTGCTCGTCCAGCTCCTGGAGGGGCGCGCCCCGGCCGCCGGCCGCCCTCGGATGCGCTCCCTCGGTGTCCGCGCCGCGCAGCGCGGTGATGAAGGCCGCCAGGTCGACGGCGGCCCGCTCCAGGTCGTGGAGGCCGCTGTTGGCGTTGTGGCCCGGCAGCCACTCGTACACCGACCAGTCGTAGGGGTAGCCCTCGGCGGGGCGGCCCAGTGCCAGGGGCACCGGCACGGCGAGCGGCAGACGCGGCGCGAGCCTCGGGAGCCAGCGGGCCTCCTTCGCCGCCTGACCGGTGGCCCACCCGATGCAGGGGAGGCGCACCGAGAGCCGGTCGCCGAGCCGGTAGATGTCGTGATCGGTGCCGTAGGAGTCGACCGGCTCGACCGGCAGACCGGCCCACCGGGGGAACTGGGCGGCGAGCAGCCGGCGCACCAGCGCCGTGTCCGTCTCGGTCTGGCCCGCGTGCATCCTGAGTGAACCCATCCCGTGATGATCGCAAGGTGCGCGATCCGGGTACAGCGGATTTTTCACTGGGCCGGGGGCTCGGAGGTCCCGCCGCCCTGCGGGGCGGGCCTGCCCGGGGGTTCCGGCGGCCCGGCCTGCCCGGGGGTTCCGGCGGCCCGGCCTGCCCGGGTGGTCCCGACGGTTCGCGCGGCTCGGGTGGTCCCGGAGGGTTCGCGCGGCCCCGGCGCGCCGATGGTCCTGTACGCCCCGGGGGTTCCGGCGGTGCGGGCACACCAACGGCCGCGCCTGCCACAGGGGGCACGGTGGCTGGGGTGGCTCTGCTCCTTCCGCCCCGGCGGTTCGGGTCGCCGCAGGGTATCGACGGGCCCTGCCCGCCTTCAGGGGGGCGGCGGCCCTGGAGCCCCGGCCAGTTCCGCCTGGCCCGGGGGCCAGTGGCTCGGTCTGTCCCGGTGGCTCGGGTGGTTCCGGTGGTACTGGTGAACCCGGCGGTTCGGCCTGTCCCGGTGGTTCTGGTGGTACTGGTGATCCGGCGGTTCGGCCTGTCCCGGTGGTTCTGGTGGTACTGGTGATCCGGCGGTTCGGTCTGTCCCGGTGGCTCGGGTGGTTCCGGTGGTACCGGTGAACCCGGCGGTTCGGCCTGTCCCCGCGGCTCCGTCCGCGCCGGTGCGTTCCGGTGCGTCCCGGTGCGTCGACGGGCCCGCCCCGCACGGCGGTTCCGGCGGTGCGGGCACACCCATCGCCCCGTCTGCCACGGGCGCACCCCGCGCCCCCGCGCCGGTCCGGGTGCGGCCGGGGCTTCCCGCCCGGGGGAGCCGCCGGGCCCGACCGTTCGACCGTTCGGCGCCGTTGGAGCGCGGGGTACGGCCTCCGGCGGTCCCGCTCCTCTCGGGGGGCGCGCACCGCACCCCCGCCCACCGGGCGCTTCGCCGGGGCCGCCGCGTCCGCCGTCCCGGCGCCCGGGCCCGGAGCCCGTCGCCGCCGCTGAAGCTCTCCCGGCCCCGGAGCGAGGGGCCGGCCCGGTTGTGACACGTACCGCGCGGCTCCCGGAGTTCACCCGCCGCCGCTCGACCACTCGTCCCTGCGCCGAGCGGTCGCCGGGAGCCACTCGACCGTCGGCCGACGCGCTCCGTCACCTCCGCCAGTCGGCGGATACCCGCACCCGCGCGGCGGCAGCACTCTGGCGGTGCCACCTCCCCGCAGGACCACGGGTCCGCACGCCAGACAAGGAGTACAGCCGTGACCGCATCGGCTCTCTGCCAGTCCGCGTTACCCACCCCCGCGCACACCAGCGAGGGCGAGCTGGCACAGCTCCAGCGCGAACACGGCCGCGCCCTGTTCGGCTTTCTGCTGGGGCTGACCTACGGCGACACCCAGCGCGCCGAGGACCTGCTCCAGGAGACGATGATCCGGGCCTGGCGCCACCCCGAGGCCCTGCGCTCCGACCACGACTCCATGCGGCCCTGGCTCTTCACCGTCGCCCGGAGGCTCGCCATCGACGCCCGCCGCGCCCGGATGTCACGGGCGAAGGAGGCGGCGCACGGCCTGGAGAGCTCCCTGATGCAGACCGAGGACCCGATCGAGCCCGCGGTCGAGGCGCTCGATGTGCGCGCCGCGCTGGACGGGCTCACCAGGGAGCACCGGGCCGTGCTCCAGCAGGTCTACTTCCGCGGGCTGTCGGTGAGCGAGGCCGCCGAGGTCCTCGGCATCCCGGCCGGCACGGTCAAGTCCCGTACGTACTACGCGCTGCGCGCGCTGCGCGGGGCCCTCAAGGGCTACAGCGTCCTGAGCTGAACCGGCCCCGTCCCCGCCCGCGCTTCCCGGGCCCGCGCCGGCGGAGTCTTTGAGACACGGCCGCAGCACGGAACGGCGGCTCCCCCCGCCCGGGCGCCCGGCCCGTGCCCCCTCACCCCCGCGCCACCTCTCCCGGGTCCCCCGCCCCCCACCCGGCCGGGCCGGACCGGCCGGTCACTTCACGACAACCCTGAACGCCACCAGAGGCGAACACGTGATCGATGGAAGACGGGGGAGAACCCCATCGGATCACCCGGATCATCCGGATCACATGGAGCGGCTGCCCGGGCGCCCTCGTCCTCCGGCCGCCACCGGCCGGCCACAGCGACGCAGCATCAGCTCCGCGCGGTGAGGAGCGTGTTCGTGGCACAGCAGACACCGGAGAGCGCGACGGACGGCCGGGAGACACGGATGAGACGCGTCCGCCGACTGCTCCGGGACGCCGCCGCCGGCCGGGGCGGCAGCCTGATCGCCGAGGGCGAACGCGGCTCCGGCAAGACCTCGCTGCTCTCCCAGATCGCGGAGGAGGCCCGCCGGCTCCGCCTCCGGGTGTTCACCGGCGCCGCCGATGAACTCGGCCGCTCCGTCCCGCTGGGCGCCCTGCGGAACTGTCTGGCCGACGCCCGCCCCGGCCCTTCGGGCCCCGGTCCCGCGGGCGCCGAACCCCCGGACGGCGGCACCGACCCGGCCGCGCCGCTGCTCGCCCTCGTCGACCGGCTCTGCCGCGCCGCCCCCGTCGTCCTCGTCCTGGACGACCTCCAGTGGGCCGACGGGCCCAGTCTGCGCGCCTGGCGGCGGCTGACCGACACCGCTGGGCAGCGCCCCCTGCTGCTGGCCGCCGCGATCCGGAACGCCCCGGGCGGCACCCCGCCCCCATCCGCACGGGACCTTCTCGACAGCGGCGCGACCCATCTGCCCCTGCTGCCGCTCGGCCTCCGGGAGACCGCCCGGCTCGCCGAACGGATTCTCGGCGTCCCCCCGGGCCCCCGGCTGCTGCGCCATCTCGGCCACGCCGGCGGCAACCCCCGCCACCTGCGCGAACTCCTCGCCGCCACGGCCACGGGCGACACCCTGCGGATCACCGGCGACACCGCCGAACTCACCACCGGCCCCACCGAAACCGGCAACGAAACCGGCAACGAAACCGGCACCGGGGCATGGCTGCCGCCCGCGCTCGCCGCCGCCCTCACCGACCGGCTCGCCCACCTCGCCCCGCCCACCCTCACCGCCCTGCGGACCGCCGCCCTGCTCGGCCCCGCCTTCCGCCTCCGCGACCTCGCCGCCGTCATGGAACGCCCCGGGGCCTCCCTGCGCCCCGCCGTCGACGAGGCGCTCGCCGACGGAGTCCTCGCCGAGACCGCCGGCGGAACACTCCGCTTCCGCCACGGGACCACCCACGCCGCCCTCCGCGCCGGCATCCCCGGACCCCTGCGCGCCGCCCTCCACACCCGCGCCGCGCGCACCCTCGCCGCCGCCCGCGCCCCGGCGCCCCTCGTCGCCGCCCAACTGCTCCCCGCCACCGGACTCCGCGCCGACGACGACTGGACCGCGCGCTGGCTGGAGAGCCACGCCGCCGAAGTGCTGCGCCACGACCCCCGGGCCGCCGCCGACCTCGTCGCGCGCGTCCGGGACCGGATACCCCCGGACCGCCCCGGCCTCCTGGAGACAGCCGCCGCCGGGGCCTATCTGCTGCGCCGCCCCGACGCCGCCGACCAGGCCCGGGACCTGCACGACCGGACCACCGACCCCGTGCGCCGGGCCCGGCTGAGCCATCTCACCACCCTCGCCCTCCTCCAGGAGGGCCGGCTCAAGGAGGCCCACGCCACCGTCGACGAAGCCCTCGCCGCCGGCGCGGGCCACCCCCGGTGGACCACCCGCTCCCTCGCGCTCCGCGCCCTGCTGCTCAGCTCCGGACACCGCTTCGAGGAAGCGGGCACCCTCGCCGACCAGGTCCTGGAACAGGCCCTGCGCCTCCGGGCCCCCGTCCCCGAGGCGTACGCGCGCTCCGTGCGCGCCCGGCTGCTCGACCGCGCCGGCGACCGGGAGGGCGCCATCGCCGAGACGGTACGGGCCCGGGAGGCCGCCCGCCGACGCGATGTCACCCGGGATCTCGTCCTCACCCGCACCCTGCACGGCGCCCGGCTGCTCGACGCCCTCGGCCACACCACCGAGGCCCGCACCTGGCTCGCCGAGGCGGAGGCCCTCGCCGACGGCACCGGCTCGGGCGTCCGCCGCTCCTGGGCGCACACCGTCTCCGCCTGGTTCCACTACCGGGCCGGCCGCTGGGACGAGGCCCTCGCCGGACTCGACCTCGCCCACCACCACCCCGAACCCTGGCTGCCCGTCACCCCGCACGGCCTCGCCACCGTGATCCTCACCGGCCGCGACCAGCGCGACGAAGCCCGCTCCCGGCTCGCCACCGACGAGAACACCGCGGGCCGCGCCCCCGCGTTCCTGCCCCTGGCCCGTGCCCTGCTCGCCGAACGCGACGGCGACCCCGAAGCGGCACTCGCCCTCCTCGGGGAGACCCTCGCCCCCGGCTCCGCCGAGGAGTGGACCCACCGGGGCGCCTGGCTGCCGGAGACCGTACGCCTCGCCCTCGCCCTCCAGGACACCGCGCGGGCCCGCGCCGCCACCGAGACCGCCGACGCCGAAGCCGCCGCAGCCCCCGCCGACCTCGGCCGGCGCGCGGTCGCCCTCCGCTGCCGGGGACTGCTCCACACCGACCCCGCGCCCCTGCGCACCGCCGCCGCCCACTACCGCCGCCACGGCGCGCCGACCGGCCTCGGCGCCACCCACGAGGACCTCGCCGCCGTACTGGCCCTCCGGGGCGACACCGACGGCGCCCGCACCGCACTCGCCCGCGCCGTCGACATCCACCAGCAGCTCGGCGCCCGCTGGTACACCGCGCGCGCCGACGCCCGGCTCCGCGCCCTCGGCGTCCGGCGCGGAGGGCGCGGAGCCGCCGACCGCCCCAAGACCGGCTGGGACGCCCTCACCCCCGCAGAGCTGAAGGTCGCCCTGCTCGTCGCCGAGGGCCGCACCAACCCCCAGGTCGCCACCGAACTGCTGCTCTCCCCCCGCACCGTACAGACCCATGTCTCACACATCCTCACCAAGCTGGGCGCACACTCGCGCACCGCCATCGGCAGCGAGGCCGGCCGCCGCAGAGCACTCGGCGGCGGCCCGGCCCGCGGCCCGGCACCGGACCACGACGACACAGGGAAGGAGACCGGACACCGTGGAGACGGACAGCGCAGGCGGCCCGTGGACCGGCAGGACATCCGAGACCCGGCAGCTCACCGAGCACCTCAGGGCTCTGGCCGGCGGGAGGGGCGGCTCGATACTGATCGAGGGCGAACCGGGCATCGGGAAGACCGCCCTCCTCCACCGGGCGGCCCGTGACGCCGAACGCGCCGGCTGCCGGGCCCTGACCGTCGCCGCCACCGGGGGGCGCGGACCGCGCGTCCCGCTCGGGCCCGTGCTCGACGGGCTCGCCCGGCACCGGCCCGCCCACCCCGCGCACTGCGCCCGGATCGCCGCACTCGCCGCACTCCTGCGCCACCCCGCCCCCCTCGGCCCCGACACCCCCTCGCCCCCGGCGCTCGTCGACCGCCTCACCGCACTGATCCACCGCATCACCGGCGACGCCCCGCTCGCCCTCCTCCTCGACGACCTGCACCACGCCGACGGCGCGACACTGCTGCTCTGGCAGCGGCTCAGCCGGGCGACCGGCCGCATCCCGCTGCTGCTCACCGCCACCGTCCGGCACACCCCGCGCCACCACCGGCCCCACCGGCTCCGGCGCGATCTGCTGGACCGGGGCACCACCCTGCTCGCCCTCGGCCCGCTGTCCGCCGGGGACATCACCGACCTCGCCACCGAGGTCACCGGCGCCGCCCCCGGACCCGCCCTGCGCCGGCGGCTGGCCCTGGCGGGCGGCCACCCCGGCTACGCCCGCGAACTCCTCGACTCCTGGCGGCCCGACAGCACCGGCACCGCCCAGGACCCCGGCCCGCCGCCGATCCCCCGCGCCGTCGCCCGCCGCCTCGACACCCTCCCCGCGACCACCCTGGACATCCTCCACGCCGTCGCGCTCTTCCCCGCCGGCTGCACCGGCGCCGAACTCGCCGCCGTCACCGGCACCGACCCGTTCGCCCTGCTGGAGACCGTCGACGACACGATCGCCGACGGCACCCTCACCGACGCCGGCGAACGGCTCCGCTTCCAGCAGGAGATCGTCCGCCTCGGCCTCAACGCCCGTGTCCCCGGCCCCCTCCTCGCCCGCCGCCACGGCGCCGCGGCCCGCGCCCTGGCCGCCGCCGGCGCCCCCGTCGCACGCGTCGCCGGACAACTGCTCCCCGCCGGGCCCCGCACCGACGGCTGGGCCATCGGCTGGACCACCGCCGCCGCCGCGGAACTCGCCGGGAGCGACCCCGAGGCGGCCGTCGAACTGCTCCGCCGCTGCCTCGCCGCCCTCCCGCCCGAGGACACCCGCCGGGCTCCCCTGCGGCGGCACCTCACCGACGCGGTCCTCCTGCTGCGCGGCGCCCGCCACACCGGAGTCCTGCGCGAACTGCTGACCGAGACCACCGACCCGGACACCCGCGCCCAACTCCTCGTCCACCTGGTGCAGGAACTCCTGCGGGCGGGCGACTGGGACGCGGCACTCACCGCACTCGACCGGCCCCAGGACCCGGACCCGGCCCCCATGGCCCCCGAGTGGGCCGAGACACTGCGGGGCCTGCGCGCCCTCGCCCACCACCGCGCGGGCCACCACGACCGGGCCGCCGCACTCGCCCGCCAACTCCTCTCCGGACCCGGCAGGACAGCGCCCGCGCTCGGCGAGGTGTACGGCCGGCACACCCTCGCCTGCGTCCTCCTGCGCGCCCGGCACACCCGGGCGGCCCTGGCCGAGAACACCCGGGCGCTGCACACCCTCGGCCGGATCGGCGCCCGGCGGACCTCCACCCGCTGGATGGCCCGCAACCACACCGATGTCGGCATCGGCATCCTGACCCACCAGGCCGTACTGCTCGACCTCGCCGACCGGCCCCAGGACGCCCTGCGCGCCCTGGACGAGGCCCGCGAGGACGCCTCCGAGCAGCGGATGACCGGACAGCTCGGCCAGATCGCCGCCATCGCCGCCGTACTCAACTACTGGCAGGGCCACTGGGACACCGCCCTGGCCGAACTGGAGCGGCCCACCGGCTCGCCGGCCGCCCCGTCCCTGCCCGCGCTCGGCCACGGCGTCGCCGCGCTCATCCACGGCCACCGCGACCACGGCCCCGGCGCGCGGGCCCACTACGGAGCCCTCCACGACGGTCCCGGACCCACGGGCCCCCGGCGCGACCCCTGCGGCTACCGGCTGATGGCCGGGGCGCTCCTCGCCGAGCGCGACGGCCGCCCCCGTGACGCCCTCGCCATCCTGCGGCCCACCCTCGACCCCGCGTACGCCCACGACCTGGACCAGCGCCACCAGTGGCTGCCCGACATCGTGCGGCTCGCCCTGGAGACCGGTGACCGCCCGACCGCCCGCGCCGCCACCGCGCTCTGCCGCAGCGAGGCCGAACGGGAGCCGCACGCCGGGCGGACGGCCGCCGCCCGGCGCTGCCGGGGCCTCGTCGACCAGGACATCGGCCCCCTCCTCGCCGCCGTGGACCACTACCGTGAGACCCAGCGCCCGCTCCACCTCGGCCGCGCCCTGGAGGACACCGCGTCCGTCACCGCCGCCCTCGGTGATCCCACCGCCGCCCGGGGACTGCTGGAACAGGCCCTGGAGCGCTACCGCGAACTCGGCGCCGCCTGGGACATCAGACGGGCCACCGCCCGGCTGCGCACCCTCGGTGTGCGCACCGGCCCCCGGACCGTACGGCGCAAACGCCCGCGCACCGGCTGGGCGGCGCTCACCCCCGCCGAGCTGAGAGTCGCCCGGCTGGTCGCCGCCGGGCACTCCAACCCGCAGATCGCCGGGGAGCTGTTCCTCTCCCCGCGCACCGTCCAGAGCCATGTGTCGAGCATCCTCGGCAAGCTCGGGGTCCGCTCCCGCACCGAGGTCGCCCGCAGCGCCGCCGAGGGCACCGCCCACCGGCCACCCGCCCGGGAGGCGCCCTGAACCCGCGCGGGAGCCGTGCCGTGCACCGGGGAGAGCCCTGTCCCGGCGACCGATGAGGATGTCGCATGTCACGGTACGCACCGTATGTACTGCCGGATCGGGCGCGGCGCGCCGTGGTGGTGGCCGCGCTCGCTCTGGCCGTGTCCCTCCCGGGAGCGGTCGGTACGAGAGCGAGCGCGGACGACGGAGCGAAGGTGAAGTACTACATCGTCAGCGAGCAGCCCGGCGGTGAACCGGAGTTCGTCTTCGCCATCGCCGAGCGCACCCTCGGGGACGGCAACCGGTTCCAGGAGATCTTCGAGCTGAACAAGGGGCGCAGACAGCCGGACGGGAAGGTGATGGAGAGCGCCACCGCCGTTCCGGCGGGCTGGGTTCTCCGGCTGCCGCCGGACGCCCGGGGCGCCGGGGTGCGGTTCGGCGCCCTGCCCGGAACCGCGCCCGCGACGCCGGCGCCCGGCGCCCCGGGGGAGGGGCCGGCGGCCCGGGCCGCCGCCCCGCCGTCCGAGGGGTCGGGGCCGCTGCCCCTGGCCCTGGCCATCGGCGGTTCCCTCGCCACCGGCGCGGCCGGGGCGACGCTGGTGCTGCGCCGCCGCCGCCCACCCGCCGTCTCCGGGCCGGCGGCCCCGGCCCCCTCCGCACGGATTGCCCCACCGGCCCCACTGGTGGTGTCTGCTGATCCGATGGCGGAATCGGGGGCGCCCACGCCTGCCGGTCCGGTGGTGCCTGCGGTAAGGGCCGCGTCCGCCGGTCCGGTGGTGCCCGCCGCGCGGGCTGTGCCCGCCGTTTCGGTGGCGGAGCCGGGGGTGGCTGCGCCCGCCGTTTCGGTGGCGGACTCCGGGGTGGCCGCGCCGGCCGCTCGGGTGGTGCCTGCGGTAAGGGCCGCGTCCGCCGGTCCGGTGGTGCCCGCCGCGCGGGCTGTGCCCGCCGGTCCGGTGGTGGACCCCGGGGTGGCCTCGCCTGCGGCACCGGCCCCACCGGTGGTGCCCGCCGCACAGGTGGCGGACTCCGGGGTGACTTCGCCTGCGGCGCCGGCCCCGCCGGTGGTGCCCGTCGGGCGGGTGGCGGACTCCGGGGTGGCTGTGCCCGCCGCTCGGCTGGTGCCTGCGGTACGGGCCGCGTCCGCCGGTCCGGTGGTGCCCGCCGCGCAGGCCGTGCCCGCCACTCCGGTCGTGCCCACCGCGCAAACCACGCCCGCCGCCCGGGGCGCGATCCACTCCGGGCCTGACGCCCCCGACGGGGCCCGGTCCTCGGCGCCCATCGGGGCTCTGGCCGGAGTGGCCGGCACCGTGACCCACCCGACCGCCGTGTCCGCTGCATCCGTGATGCCCGTCGGCCTTCCCGGGGCCGGCACTCCCCCCTCCGGGACCCCGGCGGCCCCACCCGCGGGAGGTGCGCCGGCTCCCTCCCAGCCGCTCCCGCCGGGCGCCGCCGACCCCGAGGCGAGCGCCCCGGCGGCCCCTCCCGCAGCCCCCGGGCGGCGTACCCGGGGACGGCGCGTGGAGGTGCGGCGGAGTCTCGCCCCGCCCCTGCGGGTGCACTTCGGCGACGACACCGTGGACATCGACTTCGGCGCCGGCGGCCCGGCCCCGGGGGACGAGGCGGTCGTCTGGCTCCCCGTCCCGTACGAGACCCCCGCCGGGGACGGCGCGTTCGTCTGTGTCGGCTCCGCCGAACCGGCGGGCTGCCTCTTCCTCGACCTCGCCCGCGCCCCCGGCCCCGTCGCCGTGACCGGGGACCCCGACGCGGCCCGGCGCCTCCTGGAGACCCTGGTGCTCCAGCTCTCCGCCGGACCCGCCCCGGTCCACACGGTCGCCGTGGGCCGGGTCGCCGCCGAGGAGGGGGCGGAGGCGGCCGAACGCCTCCCGTCCCTGCCGGAACTGGTCTCCCGGTGGGCCGACCGCACCGATCCGCGCCTCACTGTCGTGTTCTGCGCCCTGGACACCCCGGAGGACGAGACGGCCCTCGCCCGGCTCCGCGCCGCCCCCGCCGCCCCCGCCGCCCCCTTCGTCCCCGTCGTCCTCGGCGAGCCGGCGACCCCGGCGGCCTGGCGGTTCACCGCGCGGGAGGGCGCTCCGGCGGACGGGGCGTGACCGGGGACCCGAGCCGATCCGCCCCGTACCGAACCTTGTTGCCGCCCGGCAACTGTCCGCAGAATGGCCTCCGAGCGGGCGGGGATTCCTCCGAGGCGCCGGAGAACACGAAGCGGGGGCCCGCGTGACCGAAGAGCACGGGGCGGACGCCCATGTACGGCTGCTGCTCGGGGCCTATGTGCTCGACGCGCTCAGCCCGGAGGAGAACGCGCTGGTCGCCTGTCATGTGCAGCGCTGCGACGGCTGCCGGGACGAGTATCTGGTCATGGCGGAGATGCCGATGCTGCTCGCCGGGCTCAGCGAGGCGGAACTGCTGGACGGAGGGGACCCATCGCCCGGCCCCGACGACGGAGGGGCCGGGCGATGAGTGGTTCAGGTGTTGTTCGGGTTGAGCGAGACCTCCCCCAAGGCGCCGGTGATGTCGTCGGCCTGGGTTGTCTGACCCTGACCGGCCGGCTGGAACCGCACCGGGGTGGCGAACTCCCCGAGCCAGGAGCTCTCGGTGCTGCCCTCCATCCGCGGACCGTCGAAGTCGAACAGATTTCTGATCAGCTCGGACAGCTCGGTCCTCACCTCGCCCTCCGACTCCAGCCGGCGGTCGGTGAGCCGGTCGACCAGCCCGGCCAGTTCCGGGCGGGCCGCGATGAAGGAGACCGCGCTCTCCAGGACCAGCTGTGACTGCACGTGCTTCTTGACCGCGAGGTCCGCCTGGGTGAGATGGAGGTCGCCGTTCCGGTTGTACAGATCCCGTACCAGCGACTGCACCACGTTCTGGGTGAAGAGGAGGGTGGAGGCGCCGTCCGGAACAGCCGGGGTGCCGGTGGTCGACGGAGGCGGCTTGACCCAGCTCGCGTTGCTGATGAAGGTCACCCCCGGCATGCCCGGGAACCCGAACACCGAGGGCAGCCCCAGCGTCGCCGCCACCGAGCGCATCACCTCGGGACCGGTCCGCGCCATGACCGAGTTGCGGTGCACCTTCCCTATGGGGGTGATGAAGAAGGCGGGAGGCAGGGCCGTGGTGGCGGACGGGAGAAGCTGGAACTGGGTCTTGCCGTACCGGGAGAGGATCTCGGTGAGGTAGACATCGGCGAAGGGGTGCCCCTTGGGCATGGCCAGGAAGGAGTTCCCCACGATGTTGGCGCTGTTCTGGACCGCGTACGCCTGCTCCGATGTGATCGTCGCCTCGAAGTTCTCCAGGGTGTTGAGCAGATTGTCCCCGTCGATGTACATCCCGCCGAATCGTTTCATCAGCTCCAGCCGCAGGATGTCGCTCGCCGCCGCGTAGCCCGGTCCGGCCTGCTTGGACATCTCCGCCTTGTAGAACTCGTGGAGCGTCATCGGCGACTCGGAGTTGAAGACCTCGTCCACATTGGCCAGGACGATGCCGTGGTCCCGCGCGAACGTCAGCATGGAGCGGATCTCGATCAGCTCCGCGCTGTCGTCGGGGGACGGCTCCTGCTTGGCCCGGTCGAAGGACGCGCGGCTCACGTCCGTCCAGAGCACCGTCTGCGCCGAACCGCTGTAACCGTCCGCCGCGAGGGCCAGGTTCTGCCGGAATGCGGCCATGGTGCCGGCGTCCCGCAGCGGCCCGCCGACCCAGATGGTGTGGATGGTCCACGGTGTGATCATCACGGCCGGCAGCGGCGGCACCTGGCCGGGCGCCCAGTCGCCGAGCTTGTCCGGCGGCGGTTCGTGCCGGATCGCCCAGTCGTCCACCGCCTCCAGGGACGCGGGAGCCATGCTCGCGTGGGACGGGGTGCCCTCGTTCGCCAGGTTGATCTCGTCGAGGAAGGAGATGGTCTGGGACCCGAGCAGCCCGGAGTAGTCGTGCCCCGCCATGAACGGCGGGGGCGGGGCCGGCCGGCGGAGCCCGAAGAGGTCGGGGCCGAGCAGGCTGGTCTGCGGGGACGGGGTGAAGTCCACCGAGTTCGCGGGCTTGGCCGAGTCCAGCAGATCCTGGGTGAGCTGCTGGGACGACTCGTAGAACGCCGGAGGCTCCTGGCTCGGGTCGAAGAGGGGCGTCTCGCCGGCGGACGGGACCGGGGGGCCGGGCGGGGTTCCGCCGGGGAGCGGGGAGTCGCGCAGGACCGGACCCGAGTCGATGGTGTCCTCGATCCGGGACAGATACTCCAGCGGGAAGCTGCCGTTCGGCAGGGCGGTCGTGGCCGCCATGATCCCGGCGGTGGCGCTCTTGTCCGGGGTGTCGCGGAACAGCGAGTTGCCGTCCTGGTAGGTGTCGCTCAACCCCGTGTAGTGCAGGATCTCGTGCAGCAGCATGCCCGCGTCCTTGGCCTGCTGGGCCGGTGACGCCCCCGGCGGGTGGAGCTTGAGGTTCAGCTGGTCCGAGCGGCCCGGCGCGGGGGAGTACGTCACGGTGACGGCCTCGCCGTCCCCGGGGGCCGCCGGTGTCAGCTCCACGCCGATGTGCAGTTGATCCCCCGACCTCGGCAGGTGGTAGCCGGTGTTCACCTGGGCGTCGAGGATGTCCTGGATCTGTTGCTCCAGGGCGGGCAGCGCCGAGGCGGGGAGCCCTCCGGGGGCCGGGTCGGTCCGCACCGGCAGTGTGACCGTCAGATCCCTGATCCAGACGCCGTTCGGGCCCTGGAAGCGGCTGATGTCCGCACGGATCAGGGTGGCTCTGCCGTCCAGCAGACCGGGCCGGGTGGACACCTGCGGATGGGCCCGGGGGTCGAACCGCTCGGTGCGCAGCGGCACGGGGGTCGCCCGGGACGCGAGGTTCTTGATCGCTTCCTTTCCGACCGGGTTCGGCGCGGGGGTGACCATGGCCGGGGCCTTGCCGGCGCTCCCGGCTCCGCCCGTGCTCTTGCCCTTCTTGTGGGGACCGGGCAGGGGCGGACGCGGCCCGGCGGACGGGGGCGCGACTCCCGGCTTCACGGGGGGCGGCGGCGGGGGAGCGGGGATGCCGCCCGGCCGGGCGGGGGAGACCGGGCCCGGCCCCGGTGCTGGTGCCGGTGCCTGGGGGCCGCCCGTCGGCACCGCGCCACCGGCACCCCCCGGCCCCGGGGACGCCCCGCCGACGGGCACCGCGCCGGGCTGCGCCGACTGCTGCTCCGGCGGCCTGGACGCCGGGGACGCTGGTGGGGCCGCCGCCTCGGGAACGCTGCCGGGCGGGGGCGGGGGCGCCGCCTCGGGAACGCTGCCGGGCGGGGGCGGGGGCGCCGCCCCGGACAGAGATGTCTCCGCGTCCGTGCCCGATGAGGCGCCGGACGGAAGGGACGCGCCCGACGGGCCGGGCGCGCTGGAGGGTCCGGCGCCCGGCCCGGGGGCGCCGTCAGAGGTCCCGGGGCCCGGGGCGGCACCCGGTGTGCCGGGGGCCGCCGGGGGCGGCGGAACCGGAGGGGCCTGGGGAGCGGGACCGCTCTCCTGCCCGGCGGGAGCCGTGGCCTGGGGCGGGTTGAGGATGCTGTCCAGACTGTCCGGGCTGTCCGGCGCGGGGGGAGCGGCCGGGGGACGGGAGGTCTCCGGCTGCTGTCCGGCGCCGGCGGCGGGTACCGGTTCGGACGCCGCCGGTCCCTGGGCGCCGTCCGGTGCCCTGTCCGGGGCGGTCAGCGGCGGGTCGTCCCGCACCGGGCCGTCGGGTACGGAGGCGTCCGGTACGGGGCCGTCCGGTACGGAGGTGTCCGGCGCGGGTCCGCTCGGGGGCGCGGGGCCGTCCGTGGCGACGCTGGAGGGTACGGAGATCTCCGGCGCGGGCGCGGGCGCGGGCGCTGGTGCCGGTGTGGGCGTGGGCGGCGGCGCGGTGCTCGGGGGCGGGGGCGGGGGCGGGGTGTTCGACGGCGGACCGACGGATGCCGGGGCGCCGGGAGCGGGTTCCGACGGCACGGGAGGCGGCTGGTCCCGGCCGGACTGTCCGGTGGTGGGCTGTTGCCCGGGGGACTGAGCCGGTACGGCGTCAGGGCCCGGGGGCCGGGTGGCCGCAGGGGCGGGGGTGGGGGCGGGCGTCGGTTCCGGGGCCGGTCCGGGTGCCGGTGCGGCGCTCACCGGCCCCGCCGGGTCCGGAGCGCCCGACGGCTGGGGCCCCGTACCCCCGTCCGTCCCCACGGAGAGATCCGGAGCCGGTGCGCTCGTCGGGGCTGAGCCGTCGGCCGGTGGCGCCGGGACCGCCAACGGGTCCTGCTTCCCGGGAGCGGGAGCGGGAGCGGGAGCGGGAGCCGGGTCGACCGGCGGGTCGGCCGGCGGGTCGATGAACGTACCCGTCGACGGGTCGATCATCCCGGTCTTGCCGCTGAACAGCCCCACCCCCGGGCTCGGCAGCGGCGCCCCTGTCGATGTCCCCTTCTCCATGTAGACATGCACATCGAAGTTGGGCACATCGATATTGACCGCGGGCACCGGCACATTGAACTTGTTGAAGACGTTACTGCCCTTGGCCTTGTTGTTGAGGCCCTCCGCGCCGCTCTCGAAGAACCCGCCCACGAAGGGCATCAGCCCCGGGTCGTCCTCCTTCGCGTTCGGGTCGAAGAGCGGCATCACCTTCGCCAGGACGTGCTCCGTCAGCCCCTCGGTGAGCGTATTGGTGAGGATCTGCCCGCCGAAGCCCTTGCCGAAGACCTTCCCCAGCCCCTTGCCGATCCCGAAACCGATGGCGCCCGCTCCAGCGCCGATCAGCGCGCTCTTCCCGATCTCCCCGAAGTCGAATCCGTCCCGGTGGCCCCGCAGCACCTGAATGAGCTGGGCCATGACGTTCATTCCGCCCATCATCAGCGCGCCGGAGAGAATCGACTTGATGAGCTGAGTGATCAGTCTGCGGATGAGCAGGATGGTGGTCTTGATGAGGGCGGCTCCGGCCGCCGCCGCCGCGCCGAAGGTGATCACCATGGAGATCGCGGCGGCCACCAGCTCCGCGAAGACCAGGGCGGCCATCCCGATAATGGTGATCTTCGCCGTCTCGACATTGTTGGACGCCGTGACCACCGAGTCCCCCACCAGGTCGGAGGAGTCGGCCAGCCCCGGAAAGGCCCCCGGCTTCGACCCCTCGCCCCGGGCGAACCGCTCGGTCATGTCCCGGAAAGCCCTCGCCCCCGCCCCCTTCGTCACATCGAGGACGTTCTGTGCCTCCGTCCCGAACTCCGGCCCGAGCGGTTCGATGTCGGCGGCCGCCGCCAGCAGCGCCCGGCCGCGCCGCAGCAGGTCCATCTCGCTGACGTAGGGCCAGTTCTCACCGGCCACCATGGCCAGCATCTCGGCGAGTTCCCTGGGCGGGTCGATGTCACCCTGCATGGAGATCCTCCGGACGGGCGGGGACGGGGGCGGGGGCGGCGGCGCGGGTCGGTCCGGGGTCAGCTCCTTCTGCCGCCGGTGCCGGTGCCCGTGCCGGGCGCCGCCCCTCCGGGTGCGGGGGGAGGGGACTCCGGCAGCCTGTTGCTCAGACCGATCACGACCTCCTGACCAGTGGACTCGGCCAGTTCCCCGGCCTTGGCCATCCCCTCGACCACCTTGCCGATGTTGGTGATCCCCTCGGCCACCGCGGCGTACCCCTCGACCACCTCGGGGGCCTTGCCGAGCACCTCCATCACCGCCTGGTACGTCTCATTGGCCGGGTCACCCTCCAGGGGCGTCGACCCCACGAACTCGATATCGGCTCCGATGGCCCGCACCCGGCGGGCGATGTCGTCGAGCCGGGGAATGATCGGTCTCATCTGCGAGGGGACGATGACGATCTCCTCGTTCTCCTTGTTCTTGATCACCGCCATGGGTCCCGGCTCCCTCTCGTCCCGGCTGCACGCCCGTTCTCGTGCTGGTGCTGGTGCTGGTGCTCGTCTTCGTCGTTGTCGTCGAGCACGGCGGTGCTCCGCGTGGCCGTCGCGCCGCCGGTCGGGCCCGGGCCCGGTCCGCCGGTGCCACCGCGTACCGCCGTGAAGAACTCCTTGTTCGCCGGATCGTCGGCGCCCGGCAGCAGATCCCACCAGGACGACCCGTCGAAGGTGGCCGCCGGCCCGTCGGTCAGGTGCCCGGCCACACCGCGGGCCTTGTCCCGCAGCTCCCGCTGGGCCTTCTGGACGGTGGTCACGATCAGCTCGGCCAGCCGAGCGGGCGGCAGCGCGCGGTAGCCGGTGCCGCGGAAGGCCAGCGAACTCAGCTCACCCCGGGCGTCGACCGTGACGGTCAGAGTCCGGTCGGGGGACTGGACCGCGGACTCCAGCGAACTCAGCCGGCGCTGCACGTCCAGAAAGGTGTCCCGGGTCTTCTCGAAATCGGCCATGATCTCTTTGAGCAGCGCCTCGTTGGACGGTTTCACGGTCTCCTCCGCGCTCCTCCCGGTCGCTCCCGGGAATCTCGGTCGGGCGGGTCGAAACGGTCAGGCCGCCGGTCGGCCCGGTGGGCTGATGGGGTGGGCTGGGGGTCAGGCGATATAGGCCTCGAACGGCACGACCGGATCGAGGGCCGGCGGCTTGTCGGGGAAGACCTGGGGGGTCGTCTCCCGGCCCCCGCCGTTGACGGCGTTCGCCTGGAGGATCGCCTCGAATCCGCGCTTCAGTTCCAGCACGTCCTCACCGGCGGCCCGGGTGGGCGCCTCGCGGCCCCGCACGACCTCGGCGAACTCCGTGAGGAACGCCTCCAGTTCGGCGGCCACCCTGAGGAAGGCCTCGGCCCCCTCCCCGGTCCATCCCTTCGCGCCGCCCTGCTCCGAGGTCAGCCGCCGGGACCTGGTGCCCAGCTCCCCGGAGAGTTCCACGAGCAGGTCCGCCACCTCCACGAAGACACCGGCGGCGTTGAAGTACGCCTGGGCGTCGAGGTTCTCGATGGCGGTGATGGCCCTGCTCAGATAGGCGAGGTTGGCCTCCGTCGGCGGAGCCGCCGGTGTACCCATGTTGTTTCCCTCTCTCTGTCAGTCGCGGCCGAGCCGGCCGGGGGCGCAGTCGCCGCCGCCCCAGATGTCCTCGTCCTCGGTGAGCCAGGCGTCCGCCGCGCTCTCCTTCTCCTGCGGGTTCTGGGGGGCCGCTCCCCCCATCCCGCCGCCCATGCCGCCCATCGGCATCATCGGGGCGCCGCCCGGGGCCGCTCCGCCGGGGCCGCCGGCGGCACCCGCCTGGCCGGGGGCGGGCCGGATGCCGGTGGCGGTGTCGAGAGCGGGCCCAGCGGGCGCCGTCCCCGCGCCGAGGACGCCCGAGCCACCGCCCGAGAGGAGACTCGCGGCCCCGCCACCCGGTGAACCCGGGCCTCCCACCTTGCCGAGGGACCCGGCGGAGAGGCTCCCCACCCCGCCGGTACCGGCTCCGCCGGCCGCTCCGCCGCCGCCCGACCCCGTACCGGCCGATCCCAGGCCGTCCGCGCTCAGTGAGGACAGCTTGGTCCTGCCGTCACCACCGGAACCGCCCGGAAGGTTCAGCCCGGCACCGGAGAGATCGGGGGTGCCGATCCGCCCGGTGGCGGGCCGGCGTTCGCCGCCGCCGTCCGGGGTGCCCGCGCGGCCGGTGCCGGTGAAGTCCGCCGTACCGGCGAGCCGTCCGACTCCGGAGCCGTCGATCCGCGGAGTACGCGATCCGTCACCGGCACCGGAGCCGTTCCCGGCGGCGGAGGTACGGGTGGTGCTCAGCCCGCTCTCGCCGCTGCCGGCGAGCGCGTTCACCCGGCCGGTGCCGCCGCCGAAATCGAAGCTACTCGGAGTACGGGGAGTCGCCGAGCCCGGTGCCGGGCCGCCGGGCCGGCCCACCGAGCCGGTGGCCGGGGGGCCGCCCGCCGGTGCGGTCAGCGCGCCGAGGCCCTGGCCGGCCTGCTTCTCCAGCGCCCCGGTACCGATACCGATACCGGTGCCGGTGGAGAGCGCGGCGGCCCCCGTGCCCGGCGGCGGGGTGGCCGTGGAACTGAGCCTGGTCGTGGGGTCGGTGACGCCGGCGGCGCGGTTCTGCGGACCGCCGTTCGCGCCCGGGCCGGCCGTGCCCCCGGCTGCGCGGTTCAGCAGACCGCCGCTCCCGGCTTCCGCGCCCCCGGCACGGAGGTTCGCGGCGTCCCGGCCCGGGGCCCTCGGTGTCACCTCACTCGCCCGGGTCGCGGTCCGGGCGCCGGGCGCCGGGGTGCGCGGGGTGACCGCGACCAGGGCACGGCCGCCCGCCGGGCGCCCCTTGAAGGTGGGCACCCCGTCCCCGCTCACGGACGATGCGCGGACGCGGTGGCCGGCGTTGAAGGTGTTGATCTCGGCCTGGGTGGCGGCGATCGCCGCCGTCGCGCCGGGACCGGTGAAGTCGTACACGGCCATGGGTCACCTCGCCGGATCGTTGGGGTCGGAGCCCGCGACGATCTCCAGGTCGTCCGCGTAGCCGTCACGGTCCGAGTCGACCTCGTCGTCGAGGTTGGTGTCGTTGACGCCGTCGTTGTCCTTGTCCACGATCTCGATTCTGTTGTCGGCGCTGTCCTTGACGCCGTCCAGGTCCTGGTCCTCGGCGAGGCCGTCCAGCAAGTCGCCCACTCCGTCCAGGACATCGCTGAAACCCTGCGCGACCGCGTCGATCGAGGCGCCCGGGGCCTGGGGCGGGGTCCCGGCGGGGGGTTCGTGCGCGGTGACGGGCACCGCGCCCACCGGGTTGTCGCCCGGCGTGTCGTCCACCGGCAGGCCGTTGCCCTCGGCGTCGTCCCTGTGGTCGACGAGACCGTCGTCGTCCTTGTCGCCGTACTCCTTCTCGAAGGTGTCGAGCCGGCCGTCGTTGTCGAGGTCGGCGTCGCCCTCGACGTACTGGTCACCGTCCTTGACGCCGTTGTTGTCGCCGTCCGCCTCCGGGTCCCGGACCGAGCCGTCGGGGCCGGGGCCGTCACTGCCGCCCGGTGCGCCGCTCTCGCCCCGGCGGGCCGCCCGCTCCGAGGTCCGCCCGGTCTCCCGCTCCTCGGCCTTGGCGAGCCCGGCCTCGCGCACATCGATGAACTCGGACGTCTCCTGGAGCAGCCGGCCCAGCTCGTCGGCCGTCGCCCTGGCCATGTCCTCGCTGTCGCGGTACTTCCGGCTCGCGTCGATCAGATCGTCGCCCAGTGTCCGCAGGAATCCGGCCAGCCGGGTGATCTCCTCGGTGATGCTGTCGCGCACGGAGTCGACGGTGGCCTTGAGCTCCACCGTCCCGGGGAAGAACTCGGCGTCCGCCTCCGGGATGACGGCGGTCTCCATCCGCCGTCCGATGGCCGGCAGTCCGCTGCCCGCCACCTCCTTGAGATGGCCGCCGAGGAGTTCGAGGTCCCGGGGCTCCACGGCGATCTCCGGGCTTCCTTTGCCCGCCATGTGTCACTCACCTGCTTCCGTGCTTCCGGTCCGTCATCCGTCATCCGTCGTGCGTCATGCGTCATGCGTTGTGTGTCATCCGCCGTTCGGCGGGGCCCGTGGTGAACAACGGGGACACGGTTCACCACGGGCGGCTCCCGGCCCGCCGGGCGGGGGTTCGCGGGGTCAGCCGGACATGATCTGGGCGGCCATCCGGTCGCCGCCCTGGTAGATGTCGGCGACGTCACCGGCCCCCAGACCCGCCCGCCCCAGGAATTCCTGGAGCTTGGTGATGGCCTCGTTCCAGCGCCGCTGGCAGTCGTCGTACACCGCCTTGGCGCCTCCGGTGGGGTCCTCGCTCTGCCAGTCGGCGAAGGTGGGCGCTATCTCCGACTCCAGCCTGGTGAGGATCTCCCGCAGGTTGCCGGCTGCCTGGATCAGGGCCTCCATGGAGCCCTTCATCGCCTCGCCGTGGGATATGAAGCCGTCACCGTTGTAGTCGGCGTTGATCGACATGGGTCTCTCTCCTCGGTTCGGTCAGCTCTCGGCTGTTCGCTCGATACCGCGCGGGGTGGCGGTCCGTCGGTGGGGTCACGGGCCCTGGAGGGCGGCCTCCAGGGCCCGGTTCATCTCCGAGACGGCCAGCTTGCTGTCCTCGTCGGTGCGGACCTGGGCCCCCGAGATCTGCTCGATCTTCAGCTCGATCTCCTCCAGGGCACTGAGCGCGTTCTGCATCTCGGTGTCGAAGACGCCCATCATCTTCTGGTAGGCCGTGGACGACTCGGACTGCCAGTACTGCTGGAGTTCCGCGGTGGTCGCCTTGGCGCCCTCGTGTTCGCGGCGCAGATCGTTGCCGGCGTTGACGAGCAGCTCATGACCCTTCTTCATACCGGCGAAGCTGGTGGAGTTCACACCTGACATCTGAGGCTCCTTCGGGATCGGCTCCGGCCCCGGGACGGGGTGCCGGAGGGGGAGGTTCCAGTGGTCGCGGCCGGTGCGGGCGCACGGCCCGGGTCGGCCGCCGACGGCCGTTTGGCCGCCTCGGGGTCCAGGACCGGTCCCGTCGGGACCAGCGCCAGGACCCGGCTCGGCAGGGTCACCGCCGCCGCGGTGCCGTAGCCGAGGGTCTTGGCGACATCGGGGGTGGCCAGGGGGTACTTCACCCCCGCGTCGGTGATCAGGAAGAGGGTGGGGCTCACATCCCCGGCGGTGGACTCCACCTGCGCCAGCACACCGCGTCCGGCGGGCACCACCACCCGGTCGGCGAGCACACCACCGCCCGCAGCCGGGCCGGCGGAGCCCTCGGGCCCGTCCGCCGCGTCCCGTACCGCCAGCCGTACGGCGGCCCTCCGCTCCGCCCCGCCGCCCGGCTCCACCTCGGCGCACGGAGCGAGGGAGCCCGTGCCCGGGTCGGCCACCGGACGCGGCGGGACGGCGGGCAGCCCCGCCTCGTTGAGGGGCCGCTCGGTGATCGCGGTCCGGGCGACGGCCGCCGCGTTGACCCCGACGGCGACGGGGACACCGCCGGGGTAGGCGGGCGCCGTCCTCGGGTCGCCGAGGACGAGCGCCGCCTCGGTCCTGGTCATGGGGGTGATGCCCGCCCGCCACACCAGGAAGTGGTTGCCGTTGGTGTCGTCCCTGAGGACCTGGCCGATCCGGGTGGCCACCCCGCCGACGGTGATCCCCGGCTCACCCCGGTCCGGTACGTCGTCCTGCGCCAGATCGGGACCCGCGGTCAGTGTGTTGAGCCAGGCCGGACCCACCGGGAGCGCCCGGACATTGGCCAGCCCCAGCGCGGTGAGCGCGTTGCGGCTGGTGGCCTCGAATCTGCGGCCGTTCCACGCCACGAACTCCGTGCCCGCGCCCTCCGCGCCGCCGGCGGCCGGACCCGGAGCCGGTACGACCCGCAGCGCCTCGTCCGCGTCCAGGGCCCGCAGCCCCTCCGGCCGGCCCCCGGCGTGCACCGTCACCACGGGGACCCGGCCGCCCTGTCCGTCGTCGGCCTCGGTGGAACAGACGACCCACCTCCCCCGGTCCAGGTCCCGGGCCCCCGGCAGCCCCTCCGGGGCACCGGGGATGCCGACGGCCGGGCCCCGGGGGACCTTCCGGATCGCCTTCGCGGTGACCGTCCGGGGCGTGAGCGCGCTCCTGCCCGTGATCAGCAGGGCCGATGAGCGGTTGGCCACGGGGCGCAGCGCCCCGCCGAGATAGAGATAGCGGCTCCCGTTGTCCTTGACCACCACCAGGGTCCCCTCCTTCTGGAACGCCCTGCTGCTGCCCGGCGAGATGAAGCCGAAGGCCGCGAAGCCCGCCACCGCCACGACCGCCGCCAGCGCCCCGGCGGCCGTGCCCAGGGCGAATCTGCGCATCGGGGTCTCCGGCGCGTCCGGCTCCCCGCGGATCAGCCCCGCCTGCACCCGGCTCAGGGTGAAGAGATGGGCCTGGACCTGGTCCCGTCGCGTCTGCATGGTCGATCCGCCTCGGGTCGGGGGAGAGTGCGGGGGATGGGATGGGATGGGATGGGATGGGAGGGGAGAGGGCGGGGGGGGCGTCAGCCGAAGAGCGCCAGGGCCCAGCCGTACGTCCCGAGGACCGCCAGCAGCACCGGCAGCATCGACACCCCGATCAGCAGTTCACCGATCTCCGCCGCCCGTCCCCAGTAGGGGACGAGCCGCCGGCCCGGCAGCACTCGCGCGGCGGCCAGCAGCAACCCCGCCACCACCACCAGCAGCGGCACCGGACCCACCGGCCGGAGAACGGGCGTCAGCTCCCCGGCCGCTCCCACCACCCCCGCCGCGCACCCCAGCACCGCCGGGACCAGCAGCGCGATCCGCTGCCCCGCCCCGGTCAGCACCCTGGCCCGCAGCAGCAGAGCCGCACAGGACGCCCCGTACAGCGTGGCCGGAGCCCAGCCGTCCGCCGGGTCCAGGGCGAACAGCGCGGCACCGCACACCAGACCCACCGCGGCGAAGAGCGCCGTCATGTACTGGTCGGCGACGACCGCCCGCTCCAGCACCCGGCCCGCTCCGACCGGTTCGATCTGGTCCTGGAGCTCGTCCGCCGTGGTCGGCAGCAGAGGAAGCCGCAGATCCGCGAGGCGGAACGCGGTCATCGGCACGGTGGCGTTGAAGACCAGCGCCACCACCAGCACCACGGCGGCCGACTGGCCCCGCTCCAGCCCGGCCGTCAGCGACAGCAGCCCGCCGATGGCGAGCGCGGCGGCGGCGGTCAGCGCCGCCGCGAAGCCCGGCAGCCAGCGGGCGACGGCCCCCATCGCGAGCACCGTCACGGTCAGCGCGGCCGCCCCCGCCGCCAGCGTCCGCGCGGGCCCGCTGTCCGTACCGGGCACCGCCGCCGCCAGATACCCGGCCTGCGCCGCGAACAGCACCGAGGCGAGGCCCAGCAGCCCACCGAGCGCCGTGTCGTCCAGCACTCGCGCCACCACCGCCCCCGTGACCAGCGCGAGCAGCGCCGCACCGGCCGCCGCGGCGGCCCTCGGCACCTCGGGCCCGTCGAGGAGGAGCACCGCCCAGGCCACCACCAGCGCCAGCGACATCAGCGCCAGGAACATCACCCGGGTCATCCGGTCCGACCACCGGTCGGGGCGGCCCCGCACCCCCTCCGCGACCCCGGTGATCAGATCGTCGTAGTCGATGACGGGCAACTCGGACCGGCGCGGGCGCAGATGGAGGGTCTCGCCGTCGCGCACGGCGAGCGCGGTGAGGGTCCGCTCCTCGTCCAGCGCCGGTTCACCCAGCCGCTGGATCACCCAGCCGTCATGGTCCAGTCCGCTGTCCGCGAGACCGGGACCGGCGCAGCCGAGGAGCGCCGGCATCAGATCGTGCAGCGGAACGTCCGAGGGGACGGCCACCTCCAGGGACGAGGCGGGCGTCACGAGCATCATCCGGCACAGGTCGCCGGCCGCGTGGCTGGTCACACCGGAGTGCACGGCGGGCCCCCGCGACGGGTTCAGAACCATTTCGCGCACCCCGCGCCCCCGCCGGGTCCCCCCTTCCGCGCCCGGACCGTACGGGTTCCGGGGGCGGGTGATCCGGGCTCCCGCCTCCTCCGTGCCCTGGGTACGGCCCGCCCGCACAGCCGCGCCGGCACCCCGCCGCAGGGACCGGTCCGTACGGCACCCCGCCGTACGGACCCCCTCGTGCCCGCCCCGCCCGAACCGATGGGAGGCCAGATGGCCACCGTGCTCTTCCGCCGCTCTCCACGGCGCCCGGCCCCGGAGCTGCCGCAAGGCGAACTCGACCTCCAGGCCCCGCCCACCCTCCCCGAACTCGAACCCGGCGGCATGCAGGCCCTGATGGGCTTTCTGCCCACGCTGATGATGGCCGCCTCCATGGGCATGATGTTCGTCGTCCCCGGGATCAGCACGGGCATCCGCTATGTGATGATGGCCGTCACCGGCCTGTCGGCCGTACTGATGCTCGTCATGAACCTGCTGCGCGGCCCCATGGAGCGCAAACGCAAACTGCGCGGCGAGCGCCGTGCCTATCTGCGGTATCTGGCACAGTCCCGCCGCACGCTGCGCAAGGTCGCCGACCAGCAGCGCAGACACCAGTTCTGGCAGTTCCCCGACCCCGGCGGACTCTGGTCGATCGCGCTGAGCGCCCGGCTCTGGGAACGCCGCCCCGCCCACCCCGACTTCGGTGAGATACGCATCGGCACGGGCGACCAGCCCCTCGCCGTGCGCCCGGTCCCGCCGAGGTCGGCCCCCGCCGAGGACCTGGAGCCCGTCAGCAGCCACGCCCTGCGCCGCTTCGTCGAGGCGTACACCACCCTCCCCGGCGTACCCGTCTCGCTCTATCTGCGCGGTTTCGCCCATGTGCTGCTGGAGGGGGACAGGGACACCGCCCGCGGTCTGGTGCGCTCCCTGCTCGCCGCGCTGGCCGTCCTCCACGCGCCGGACACCCTGCGGATCGGGATAGTGACCACCGGGCGGGCGGCCGAGGAGTGGGAGTGGGCCAAATGGCTGCCCCACACCCTGCACCCGACGGCGTCCGACGGCGCCGGCCCGGTCCGGCTGATCACCGACGACCTCGGCCGGCTGGAGGAACTCCTGGACGGCGAGCGGCTGCGCGAGCGCCCGGGGTTCGAGCCCGCCGCCGAGGTCTCCGCCGACGAGCCCTATGTCGTGATCGTCGTCGACGGCGCCGCGCTCCCCGCCTCGGCGCAGGCCGCCGTCAGCGGCTACCGCAACGCCGTCGTGATCGACCTGGCCGACGCCCTGCCCCGCCGCGACAACCGCTATGTGCTGCGGCTGCGCGTCGGTGACGACACGGTCGAACGGGTCACCCGCGACCGCGCAGGGGGCGAGGCACTCACCCGGATCTGCGCACCCGACACCCTGAGCGCCGCACGCGCCGCCCGGCTGGCCAGGCTGCTCACCGCCCACCGCGTCGGCCAGGCGGGCCCGGACAGCGCGGAGCCGGAGGCCGCCGACTTCGAACTCCCCGCCCTGCTGGGGCTCGGCGACGCCAAACGCCTCGACCCGGCCACCGCCTGGCGGCCCCGCTCGCCCCGGGACCAGCTCCGCATCCCCATCGGCATCTCCGAGCACGGCGGGCCGGTGGAGCTGGACATCAAGGAGGCGTCCCGGGGCGGTATGGGCCCGCACGGCATCCTCATCGGCGCCACCGGCTCCGGCAAGTCCGAGCTGCTGCGCACCCTCGTCCTCGGCCTGGCCGCGACCCACTCCTCCGAGGCGCTCAACCTCGTCCTCGTCGACTTCAAGGGCGGCGCCACCTTCCTGGGGCTCGACCGGCTGCCCCACACCTCCGCCGTGATCACCAATCTCTCCGACGAACTGCCCCTGGTGGACCGGATGCAGGAGGCGCTCCAGTCGGAACTGAACCGGCGCCAGGAGCTGCTGCGCGCCGCCGGCAACCACAGCTCCGTCTTCGACTACGAGAAGGCGCGGGCCGCCGGGGCGCCGCTCGATCCGCTGCCCTCCCTCTTCGTGGTGGTCGACGAGTTCAGCGAACTGCTCTCCCAGAAGAGGGAGTTCATCGAGACCTTTGTGATGATCGGACGGCTGGGGCGCTCCCTCGCGGTCCATCTGCTGCTCGCCTCACAGCGTCTGGAGGAGGGCCGGATTCACGCCCTCCAGTCCCATCTGTCCTACCGGATCGGACTGCGCACCTTCTCCGCCTCCGAGTCCCGCGCGGTCCTGGGTGTGCCGGACGCCCACCATCTGCCCTCCGCGCCCGGCCACGGCTATGTGCGCACGGACACCGACACCCTCGTCCGCTTCCGGGCCGCCTATGTCTCCGGCGCCTACCGCTCTCCCGCCGGGCGCACGGTCCGGCAGGCGGTGATCGAACAGCAGGTGGTGCCGTTCACCTCCCGGTATGTCGAGCCCCATGTCGTCCGCGCCGCCGACACCGCGCCGGACGGCGGGCAGCCGGACACCCCGGACGGCCCGGACGGCCCGGACACCGCCGAGACCATGCTCGACATCATCGTGGACCGGCTCGCCGGCCAGGGCCCGCCCGCGCACAAGGTCTGGCTTCCGCCGCTGGACGCGCCGCCCACCCTGGGCGAGCTGCTGTCCGCCGCCGCCACGGGCGGCGGCCCCGGCGGACTCACCGTGCCCATCGGTGTCGTCGACCGGCCGCTGGAGCAGCGGCGCGATGTGCTGACCGCCGACCTCTCCGCCGGAGACGGTCACATCGGCGTCGTGGGCGCCACCCAGAGCGGCAAGAGCACCCTGATCCGCACCCTGGTGACGGCCCTCGCCCTCACCCGCACCCCGGTCGAGGCGCAGTTCTACTGCCTGGACTTCGGCGGCGGCGCCCTGGCCTCGCTGCGCGGGCTCCCGCACGTGGGGTGCGTCGCCGGGCGACTGGACGCGGACCGGGTGATGCGTACGGTCTCCGAGGTCACCGGCATCCTCGACCGCCGCGAGGAGTTCTTCCGGGACAACGGGGTCGAGTCGATGGCCGAGTACCGCCGGGCGCGGGCCGGGGGGCGCTTCCTCGACGAGGACCCGTACGGCGATGTCTTCCTCGTCGTCGACGGATGGGTGACGCTGCGGACGGAGTTCGAACGGCTGGAGGCGTCCATCCAGGAGATCGCCCAGCGGGGGCTGGGGTACGGGGTCCATCTGGTGATCGCCTCCGGACGGTGGATGGACTTCCGGTCCTGGCTGCGCGACGCGCTCGGCACCCGGTTCGAGCTGAAGCTCGGCGACCCCATGGAGTCCGACATCAACTCCAAGGCGCAGGCGCTGGTGCCCAGGTCCCCGGGCCGGGGGCTGACCGCGGACCGGCTGCACTTCCTCACCGCCGTGCCCCGCACGGACGGAACCGGGAGCGCGGAGGGGCTCGCGGAGGCCCACCGGGGCCTGGTGGAGGCCGTCGCGAACGGGTGGGACGGCCCGGTGGCGCCACCGGTACGGCTGCTTCCGGCGCTGCTCCCGGCCGGGGAACTGCCGCCCGCCGAGGGGGACCTGAGGATGGCGCTGGGACTGGAGGAGGCGGGGCTGAGCCCGCAGTGGCACGACTTCGGGCAGACCCCGCACCTGCTGGCCATCGGCGACACCGAGTGCGGCAAGACCAATCTGCTCCGGCTGGTCGGCAGGGCGGTCACCGAGCGCTACTCGCCCGCCGAGGCCCGGGTGGTCCTCGCGGACACCCGGCGCAACCTCTACGACGCGGTGCCCGAGCGGTACCGGCTCGGCTACGCGGTCCAGGGCTCGGGCCTGGCGGAGCTGGTCAAACAGGCGGCCGGGTCGCTGGTGAAGCGGGTTCCGGGACCGGAGATCACCCCGGACCGGCTGCCCCGGCGCGACTGGTGGCAGGGACCCCGGCTCTATCTGCTGATCGACGACTACGACCTGCTGGCCAACCCGGGGAGCCAGCCCCTGGCGCCGCTGATGGAACTGCTCGCGCAGGGGGCGGAGATCGGGTTGCACGTGGTGGTGGCGCGGAGTTCGGCGAACGCGATGCGGGGGATGAGCGATCCGGCGCTCCGGAGACTGCTGGAGCTGGGGACGCCGTCCCTGCTCTTCTCCTGCGGGAGGGAGGAGGGCAGCTTCCTGGGAGGTGTCCCGCCCCGGAAACTCCCCCCGGGCCGCGCCCAGCTCATCACCCGCCGGGCAACCCCCCGCCTGGTGCAGACGGCCCGCACGTCCTGACCTGGGGGCCCGGGGCCCGGCGGTTCAGCCGGTCCCCGGGGCCCGAGCCGATCCCGCTGATCCAGGACAGAATCCGGCCTGATCAGCCTTCGGGCTGCCGGCGGCGGACACCTCCGGGGGGACCGCGATGCCCGAGCGGACCAACACGGCCGCGCCGGGGGGCTTACGACCATGGCGCCCCGGGTGGTCACCGACGGCACGGGAGGATTCCCCGGCTCCGTCACCCGGGTGTCCGGCGGGGGGACTGTCGCGGGCGGTGACCGGGGCGGCGTGATCGGGCACGCCGAGATCCGGGTCGCCGGCACCGTGGTGACGGCCTTCGGCCCGACACGCCGACACCCCGGCCGGCCCGCCGTGCCGAACCCGCTGAATGTGCGCGTGGCCGGCGTGGACCAGACGCTCGCGCGGGCCCCTGGAGCCGGCGCGGACCGGAGCCGACCGGGGCGTACCGGGGCGTACCGGTGCCGCCGGTCCGCCGGTGACCGCGACGCCCCGGGCCCGAGACCCGGGGCGAGCGAGCCGGACCCGGCGGCCGGGCGGGTCACCGGCCGGTACGCCACCGTCCGTGCCGTGTCCGAAGCGCCCGGCGCCGGGCCAGGGTGAGGGCCAGTACCGCCGCGGCCGTCAGCCCCATGACCCCCAGCAGCAGCGGAAGCACCCCGCGCGCCCCCGGCTCCGCGGCCGCCCCGCCAGAGGCATCGGGCGGCGTCGCCTCCGCGACGGGCGACGGGGTCCGCCCCGGCGGGGAGACCCGCGCCGGAGCCTCCCCGGGCACCACCGCCGTCACCGCCTCGAACGGATTCACGATCCCCCACCCCACCCCGGGCTCCGGCAGCTCCGCCGCCGGATGATCCGCCGTCACCTGGATACGGTGGATCACCTGCTCCACCGTCAGCCGGGGGTGCCTGGCCCGCACCAGCGCCGCCGTCCCGGCCACGAACGGCGCCGCGAAACTCGTCCCCTGATCCACCCGGTGCCCCGGCCCGCCCGTCCCCAGGCTCAGAATGTCCACCCCCGGCGCCGCGATGTCCACGAACTCCCCGCTCGCCGAGAACGGCGCCGGCCGGTCGTCCCGCCCCACCGCGGCCACCGCCAGCACCCCCGGGTACCCGGCCGGGAAGCTCACCGCGCCGGACGCCCCGCCCTCCGCGCCGTCCGTGTTCCCCGCCGAGCTGACGATCAGCACATCCCCGGCCAGCGCGTGCCGCACCGCCTCGTCCAGCAGCCGGCTCCTGGTGGGGGAGTTGACGGACACATTGATCACCCCGGCGCCCGCGTCGACGGCCCGCCGGATCGCCCGCGCCATCCCGTCGGCGGTGCCGTCCGCCCCGTCGGTCGTCTGCCGCACCGGCAGAATCCGCGCACCCGGCGCCACCCCCGCGAACCGCAGCTCCGCCACCGGCCGCGCCGCGATGATCCCCGCGACGAAGGTCCCGTGCCCCACGCAGTCGGTGTCCCCCCGGCCGCTGTCGCCCACCACGTCCGCGCCGCGCAGCACCCCGCCCGCGAGCTGCGGCACCGTACCGTCCACGCCGGAGTCCACCACGGCGACGGTCTGACCCTCCCCCTGGGTGAGGTCCCAGGCGCGCTGCGGGTCCAGCCGAGCCTGGGACCAGGGCAGTTCGGGAGTGGTGCGGACGGACGCGGACGCGCACCGGTCGGCGGGCGCGGCCGCTGCCACCGGCCCGCCCACGACCAGGAGCGCCGGGACGAGCACCGCGCCGACGAACCTCCGCTCAGCCATGGCTCGGCGGCACCGGGGCGGTGAGGAGGGCCTCCTCGGCCGGCACCGGCCTGATCCACAGTGTGCGCAGCTCCCCGGGGAGCAGCAGCGCGCTCGCGTCGCCGGGCAGCACCGGCAGGGTTCGCAGCGCCTCTCCGGGCAGCCCGTAGGCCTCGGTCAGCCGGCGCGCGGTGGGCAGCGCGACCCGGGGGGCCAGTACCGCGTCGTACCGGCGCAGCGCCTCGGTGTCCCCGCCGGGCGGTTGCCGGTGCAGGCCGACACCGAGCTGCCAGGCGCCCAGATCGGGCCTCGGCGCGCCGCCGCCCCCGGTGAACTCGTCGACCACCACCACCGGACGGAGCGGCGAACCGGGCGGCGGGGTCGCACCGCCCGGCAGGCCGATGTCCAGCCGGTCGCGACCGGCCCCACAGGCTCTCAGCAGCCCCGCCCACACCTGGGGTCGCGGTGACCGCACATGCACCAGTGCCCCCGCCGCGAGCAGCCGGAACACCACGAGCGCGGCCCGCTCCCGCTCCAGCAGCACACCGAGCCGCAGCGGCTCCCGCCGGATCAGCGGGACCGGTACGGGAACGCCGTCGCGGTCGGTGCCGAGGACGACTCCCCCGGCGGCGAGGGGCAGCACGGCGGGTGCCCGGCCCCGGTCGGCCCCGCGTCCCGGCGACAGCCCCAGGGGCACGGTGGCCAGCAGCCCCGCCGCGTGCTCCCCGTCGAGCCGCGCCAACGGGGTGCCGAGGGCGCGGGCGGCGGACGGCAGTCCGTCGCCGGCCTCCCGGGCCGCCCCGGCGGTCCGTACCGCGACGGCGCACTCCCGGGTGGTGGTGAAGGTCACCGACAGCGCGGTGGCACGGGCCGGGAGCGCCGCCAGCAGCTCCGGCAGTCCGGTGAGACCGGTCTCCCGGGGCCACTTCCGTACCCGGTGGGTGACATGGCCGGTGCCGTGGGCGCGCCACTCGCTCCAGCTCTCGGCCGCGGCGGGCCCGGTGGCCCCGCCCGGCCCCGGCGGCGCTCCGGCCGCCTCGGCCAGCGCCCCGGCGGCCTCCTCCTCGTCGAGGACCCGGGCCCGCCACCCCGCGTCCGCGAGTACGGCGACGGCCGCGAGCACACCGCGCCGCAGCACCCGGCGGATTCCCGGCTCCCCGCCGCCCCGGGCCGCGATCGCCGCGGCGCACCCGGCCTCGTCCAGCCGGACCGCCACCCAGATCTGCCGCAGCACCGGAGCGGAACCGGTGTTGAGCTGGCGGTAGGCGCCGGCGCACAGCTCCCCCGCGCCGTCGGGGCCGTCCGGCGCGCCGACGCTGTGCACCAGGAGCTGGACGGAGTCGTAGCAGATGTCGTCGAGGTGGAGGAGGTCGCCCAGTTCCCGCAGCGGCAGCTCCCGGGGGCCGCCGCCGTCCCCGGGCCCCGGGCCGGACTCGACGGCGACCAGCGACACCCAGGCCCGGCCGTCGTGCACGATGCCCAGCCGGGTACGGCTGCGGCCCTCGGCACGCCGCACACTCAAGCGCGGCAGCAGGGGCCGCAGCGCGGCCGCCGGGCCGCTGGGGGAGGTGCCGGGTGCGCGTCCCCGGGCCCACAGCAGCAGCCGGGCCGCCGCCCGGTCGGCGAGGGACCGGCCCCCCAGCCGTACGGTCGTGACCCCGGTCAGGAGCGCGGCGGCGGCCAGCGAGGCGGCTCCGGGCAGGGGCGGGGCCGCGACGCCGACCGCCGCCAGGGCCGCCGCGGCGCCCCAGACCGTCACGCGGCCGACCGGGGGCCCGGTCGGCGGAGCGCCATGGCCTGGCGGGTGTTCACGGGGCAGCGGTGCGGGCCGCCGTCCCCCGGTGGAGCCGTCCGCAGGGCGCTGTGCCACCGCCGTCATCTCTGTTCCGTCCTTCCCGTGGCGCCGGTTCGTCTCAACGGGAGCACGGGCGGAGCCCGTCGCCCGCTCAAAACCCGGGAGTGAACCACCGGGGGCACCCGGCGCGTGCTCAGGGCAGCAGCCGCCTTCCCGAGGAGACCACCATGCCGAACCCCGCCGAGCGCGCGGACGACCACGGACATGTCCTGCTGACCAACGGGGAGGGGCTGCACGGGTTGTGGCCCGCCGGGGCGCGGGTGCCGGAGGGCTGGGAGCGGACGCTGGACACTCCCCGGCGCAAGGAGGGCCTCGAAGCGGTCCTCGACCGCCTCACCGGCCTCCGCCCGGTCACCTTCACCAAGCGCTCCGCGCTGCCCCACTGAGACCCCCTGACGCCTCGGGAGCCCGGGCCCCCGGCGGCGAGGCCCACCACTCTCCCTCTCCGGTGTCCGGGGCAGGCGACCACGCCTGTGGGCGTTTGAGGCGTGCCAATCCACCCGTGCGGACGTTTGAGGCGCGCCCTCTCAGCCCCTCCGGCGACCCGAGGCACGAAATCCTGCCCTCCGGCGTTTGAGCCGGCCCTCAGCCTCTCCGGCGATCGGGCAGCGCCACTCCAGCCTCTCCGGTGTTCGGGCAGCGCCACTCCAGCCTCTCCGGTGTTCGGGCAGCACCCCTGGCCTCTCCGGCGCTTGGGCAGCACCCCTCAGCCTCTCCGGCGTTCGGGCCGCGCCCCCGGCCTCTCCGGCGCTTGGGCCGCCCACCCCAGGCCCGCTGGCGACCTGGGCAACCCCAGTCCGGCCGGCGTTTGGGCAGCGCCCCTCATCCTCTCCGGCGTTCGGGCGCCTACCCCAGGCCCGCTGGCGACCTGGGCAACCCCAGTCCGGCCTGCGATTGAGCCGCGCCCACTCAGCCCCGCCGGCGTTTGAGGCGCGGGGGTTCGGGGGCTGGCCCCCGACCGTGGCCCGCAGGGTGCGGGGTCCTGTGGACCAGGGTCCGTCCTCAAGCGCCGGACGGGCTGAGATGGTTCGGGCCTCCTGTGGACCAGAGTCCGTCCTCAAGCTCCCCCGGAGCTGCCTCTGGGAGGTGCCCCCAGACGGGCTGGGTGTGCTGGACGGGCTGAGATGGCTCGGGCCTCCCGTGGCGCGGGGTCCGTCCTCAAGCTCCCCCGGAGCTGCCCCCGCACGGGCTGAGATCACCCCGGCTCACCCGTGGCGCGGGGCCCTCGAACGCCCCAGAGCTCCCTCTGGGAGGCACCCCACAGACGGGCCGAAGACACACATGCCCGGGCGCCCCGCGCACACCCCCGCGAACACGGCCCCCCAATTCCGGTTGGCGCCCCCCTCCCCCCGGGCAAGTTCCCCTCAAGCCCCCCGGAAGGAACCCCCACCCCGTGCCCCCACCCCCCTGCCCTCCACCCCGCCCCCGGACCCCCGGGGCGCGGCTCGGACCCGCCGGGCGGCCCGGCCCGTACAAACCGCGCGGTCGGGCGGCCATACTGGTGCTGCCGTGGAGGGCGGAGCGGAAAGACGGGGGCTGACACCACGCGATGGCGGAGACCAGGCTGATCCAGGGCCGGTACCGGCTGCTCGAAGTCATCGGGCGCGGGGGCATGGGCGAGGTGTGGAGCGCCGTCGACGAGTCCCTGGGGCGCCGGGTCGCGGTCAAGTGCCTCAAGCCGATGGCGCCCCAGCACGACTCCGCGTTCACCACGGTGCTGCGCGAGCGCTTCCGCCGGGAGGCCCGGGTCGCCGCCAACCTCCAGCACCGGGGCGTGACCGTCGTCCACGACTTCGGCGAGTACGAAGGGGTGCTCTATCTCGTCATGGAGCTGCTGGAGGGCCACAACCTCAGCCAGCTCCTGGAGCAGAACAGCCGCCGCCCGCTCCCGGTCCACGAGGTCGTCGACATCGCGGAGCAGGTCGCCGACGCCCTCGCCTACACCCATGAGCGCGGCATCGTCCACCGCGATCTGAAACCCGCCAACATCATGCGGCTCACCGACGGCGCCGTGAAGATCTGCGATTTCGGCATCGCCCGCCTCGGCGAGGACATGGGCATCTCCGCCAAGCTCACCGGCACCGGCATCGCGATGGGCACCCCGCACTACATGTCCCCGGAGCAGATCGGCGGCGGCGTCATCGACCACCGCAGCGATCTCTACTCCCTGGGGTGTGTGCTGTACGAGATCGTCACCGGCGTGCCCCCCTTCGACCACGAGGACGCCTGGGCAGTCCTCGTCGGCCACCGCGACACCGTGCCGCAGCCCCTGCACACCCACCGCGACGACATCCCCGACCACTTCCAGCGGGTGGTGCTCGACCTCCTCGCCAAGACCCCCGACGAGCGGCCGTCCGACGCCCGTGACCTGCGCCGCCGAATCGTCCGTCAGGGAAGCGCCCACGCCGCCCCGGTCCCGGTCCCGCCCGGCTTCGAGCCGGGGCTGCCGGGGCTGCCGGGGCTGCCGATGTGGACCCGGGGGATGACGGCGGGTCACAAGGCGGTGGACACCGGGCTGCGCACCGTGCTCCCCGACCACAGCGCGGGCCTCACCGGGGAGTGGACCACCCTGACCGACCCGCGCGGCGGCGGAGGACTGCCGACGCCCCGGGCCGGGACCGAGCGGCCCACACCGTCGCCCGAGCTGCTCGGCGTGCTCGCCGGCCGGCACAACGCCGGGCTCAGCCTCGGCCGGCTCGGCCGCTGGGAGGAGGCCGGGGAGGTCCACCGGGCGGTCGCCGCCGAACGCGAGCACGCGCTCGGCCCCGACCACCCCGACACCCTCGCCAGCCGCTACGAGGTCGGCTTCACCCTCAGCAGGACCGGCCGCGCCGAGGACGCGCTGCGCGAGTTCGTCCGCGTCGCCGACGGCAGGGAGCGGGCGCTGGGCCCCGACCACCCGGACACCCTCGCCGCCCGGCAGGAGACGGCGTACGTCCTCGGACAGCTCGGCCGCCACTTCGAGGCCAACGACGTCTACGCCGCCGTGCTCGCCGCCCGCGAGCGCGGCATGGGCCCCGACCACCCCGACACTCTGCGCTGCCGGCACAACCTCGCCTTCAATCTCAGCAGACTGGGGCGTCTGGAGGACTCCTTCCGGCTGGTCTGCGAGGTCGCGGCGGCGCGGGCGGCGGTGCTCGGCGCGGAGCACCCCGACACCCTCGTCACCCGGTACGAAGTGGCGTACGCCCTGGGCAGGCTCGGCCGCTGGACCGAGGCGCTCGCCACCTACCGCGAGGTGGCCGCGGCCCGGGCCCGGGCGCTGGGCCCCGACCACCCCGACACCCTCGCCGCCCGCTACGAGGTCGGCATAAGCCTCGGCCGCCTCGGCCGCAGCACCGAGGCCCTGGAGCTGTACCGCCTCCTGGTGGACGACCGCACCCGGCTGCACGGCCCGGCCGACCCCGAGACCCTGCGCGCCCGCCACGGCCTCGGGGTCAACCTCGGCCGGCTCACCCGCTGGGACGAGGCGCTCACCGAGGCCCTGGAGGTCGGCGCCCTGCGCGAGCGGGTGCTCGGCCCCGACCACCCGGACACCCTCGTCAGCCGCCGGGAGGTGGCGGTCGGCCTCGGCTGGCTCGGCCGCTGGAACGAGGCCCTCACCGTCTACGGACAGGTCGCCACCGCCCGCGAGCGGGTGCTGGGCCTCGACCACCCCGACGCCCTGGCCAGCCGCAACGACGAGGCGCACTGCCTGGAACAGCTGGGCCGCCACACCGAGGCCGTGCAGCTCTACCGCAGGGTGGCCGCCCTCCGCGAGCGCCGCGGCACCTGACCGCTCCCGTCACCCGACCGCCCCCCAGCACCCGCGCCCAGCACCCGCGCCCCCCGGCTCGTCGCGCGCGCCTGCTCTCTGGGAACCCGCCCCCGGGGGCACTAGGGTCCCGGGCATGCCCGTACACAGCTCGCCCCTCCACAGCTCGTACGACGCCGTCATCGTCGGCGGCGGCCACAACGGCCTGGTCGCCGCCGCCTATCTCGCCCGCGCCGGACGCTCGGTGCTGGTCCTGGAGCGCGCCGCCGCCACCGGGGGAGCGGCGGTCTCCACCCGCCCCTTCGCCGGGGTCGACGCCCGCCTCTCCCGCTACTCGTACCTCGTCTCGCTGCTCCCCGGGAAGATCGTGCGCGATCTCGGGATCGCCTTCTCCGTACGCAGACGCACCGTCTCCTCGTACACCCCGGCCGGCTCCGGCGGACTGCTGGTGGGCGCGGGGCGGACCCGGGAGTCCTTCGCGGCGCTCACCGGCGACGAGCGCGAGTACACGGCCTGGCGCGACTTCCACGCCATGACCGCGCGGGTCGCCCGCCGGGTCTTCCCCACCCTGACCGGGCCGCTGCCGACCCGAGGGGAGCTGCGGGAGCGGATCGACGACGAGCGGGCCTGGCGGCTGCTGTTCGAGGAGCCCCTCGGGGTGGCGGTCGAGGAGTGGTTCTCGCACGACCTGGTCCGGGGGGTGGTGCTCACCGACGCCCTCATCGGCACCTTCGCCGACGCCCACGACCCGTCCCTGATCCAGAACCGCTGCTTCCTCTACCACGTCATCGGCGGCGGCACCGGCGACTGGGATGTGCCGGTCGGCGGCATGGGAGCGCTGACGGACGCGCTGGCCGCCGCCGCCCGCGACGCCGGGGCGGAGATCGTCACCCGGCACGAGGCGACCGCGATCGAGACCGACGGCACGGACGCCCGGGTCGCCTTCCGCGCCCTGGCCGCCGACGGCGCCGGCCGTGCCGAGGGAGCGGTCGGCGCCCGCCGGGTGCTGGTCAACGCCTCACCCACGGAACTGGCCGCCCTGCTCGGCGAGGAGCCGCCACCGGCCGTCGAGGGCGCCCAGTTCAAGGTGAACATGGTGGTGCGGCGGCTGCCCCGGCTCCGGGACCACTCCGTCGACCCGCGCGATGCCTTCGCCGGCACCTTCCATGTCTCCGAGGGGTACACCGCGCTGGCGAGGGCCTACCGGGAGGCCGCCTCGGGCCGGCTGCCCGGCGCACCGCCGTCGGAGCTGTACTGCCACTCCCTCACCGATCCGTCGATCCTCGGCCCCCGGCTCGCCGCCGAGGGGTGCCAGACCCTGACCCTCTTCGGTCTCCACACCCCCGCCCGGCTCTTCGCCGGCGATCACGACGCCACCCGTGCCGCGCTGCTGGCGGCCACGCTCGCCGAACTCGACACCCATCTGGAGGAGCCCATCGAGAGCTGCCTCGCCACCGACGAGAACGGCGAGCCCTGTGTCGAGGCCAAGTCACCGCTCGATCTGGAGCGCGAGCTGCGGCTCCCCGGCGGCCACATCTTCCACCGGGACCTGGCGTTCCCCTACGCGGACGACGCGCCGGCCGGCCGGTGGGGCGTGGCGACCCGGCACCCGAATGTGCTGCTGTGCGGGGCGGGCGCGGTGCGCGGCGGGGGAGTGAGCGGAATCCCCGGCCACAACGCCGCGATGGCGGCGCTGGGCCACTAGACCGTCTACTTTCGGATCGTGCCGGGCTCGCGAGCCCCGGCACCGCGCCTCGCCGCGCTGCCGTCGGTCGCCGGCGCTCCGCGTGGGCCCCCTCCTCCGCCTCGCGATCCACGGCACCGGACCCCGCTCACCGACCCGGCCCGACCCGAAGGAACCTCCCTGGGCCCGCCCCTGCCCTGCCCCTCAGTCCCGGGACCGGACCCACCCCACCGCCTCGATCCGGGCCGCGTCCCGTGCCCGGGACTCGTCGAAGACCGTCCGTCCGGCGTCCTCCACCCGGATCGCGTCCACATACACGCCCCGGCCCGAGTGGAGCCGGTCCGTCGCGTACCGCCAGCGCAGCCGCACTCCCGTCCCCCGTCCCTCCGCCCATTCCGCCAGATCCGCCGTCAGCCGGTGCCAGACCCGCCCGGACCAGCCGCTCACCGACCCCGTGGAGTGGACGGCCTCCTCCTCTCCCGGCCGTACGGTGGTGAACGGCACCGCCCGCCAGCTCGCCCCGCCGTCCGGCGAACCCTCCAGGAGGAGCAGGTCCGCCCCCGGCTCGGTGTCCCACCAGAGCGAGCAGCGCAGCCGGGCCCGCCGCCCGAGCCCGGTGAGTTCCGGCAGGGCGAGGGTCGCCGTCGCGGAAGCGGCCGTACCGGAGAACCAGGCGGTGCGTCCCCGCTCGGGGCGCACCGCGACGGCCCGCGCCAGATGGTTGGCCGCGGCGGCGCGGGGGGCGCTGCCGGAGCGCCAGGTGCGCACCGGGTGGACGGAGTTGCCGAGCACGATCAGAAACGAGTCGCTGCCCGGGTCGAGGACCAGGCTGGTCCCGGTGAAACCGGTGTGTCCCGCCGTGCGCGGGGTGGCCATCGCACCCATGTACCAGTGCTGGTACAGCTCGAAGCCGAGGCCGTGCTCATCGCCGGGGAAGGCGGTGTTGAAGTCCGTGAACATCAGCTCCACGGAGTCCGGGCGGAGAATCCGCGCCTTTCCGTACACCCCGCCGTTGAGGAGGGTACGGGCGAGGATCGCGAGGTCCCAGGCGCGGGAGAAGACCCCGGCGTGGCCCGCGACCCCGCCGAACGAGAAGGCGTTCTCGTCGTGGACCTCGCCCCGGACCATTCCCCGGTCCAGGCCCGACCACGGCGGCCGGGCGTCCTCGGTCGCGGCGATCCCCGGCTTCCAGGAGGCGGGCGGATTGAAACGGGTGCGGTGCATCCCGAGCGGAGCGGTGATCTCGTCGTGGAGCAGGACATCCAGAGGGTGACCGGTGATCCGTTCCAGGATCAGCTGAAGCGTGATCAGATTGAGGTCGGAGTAGAGATAGCGGCTCCCCGGAGGGGATGCCGGGGCCTCGTTCCACAGCATCCGCAGCTTCCCCTCGCGGGTCGGCTCGGTGTACAGCGGAATCCAGGAGCGCAGCCCCGAGGTGTGGGTGAGCAGCTGACGGACCGTGATGCCGCCCTTGCCCGCCGCGCCGAACTCCGGGAGGTACTCGGCGGCCCCGGCCTCCAGCTCCAGCGCGCCCCGCTCGATCCGCCGCACCGCCAGGATCGAGGTGAACAGCTTGGAGACGGAGGCCAGGTCGAAGACGGTGTCCCGGTCCATCGCGATCTGCTGCTCGGGCGGCAGCTCCACCGCCGTGTCCGTCTTCTCGTCGTAGGAGGCGTAGCGCAGCGCCTTGCCGATCGGCCGGTGCAGCGCGACGGTGCCGCCCCGCCCGGCGAGCAGGACCGCACCCGCGTACCAGGGGTGCTTGGGGGAGGGGCCGAGAAACGTTTCCGCGTCGGTGACGAGCCGCTCCAGCGGGCCCGGCAGCAGCCCCGCCCGTTCCGGGGTGCCGTGCCGGAGCACCGGCCTCCGAGCCCCGCCGCCGGGTCCGTTCAGCGCCCCGCCGTCCGGGGCGCCCCGGCCCGCCCCGCCCTCCGCGGCCTCGGCGAACGGGATCGGCGCCAGCGCGAGCGCCCCACCGAGCGCCAGCACCCCGCCCCCCAGCCTCCGCCGGCTGATTCCCCGCCCCGCCGCGCCCTCGTCCTGCGACATCCGCGAACCCACTCCCGACGGTCGTTTCCGGAACCCGAACAGCAAGGAAACCTTCTTCCGGTGCCCGGGGGCTGTCAACCACCCCGGACGCCGGAGCGGCGCCGCCGCACCCGCGGGGATTTCTGACGAAGCATCAGGAAACCTCTTCCCTCGGCCACCGGGCTGCGGCATCCTGCGGCCCATGGAGACGGAGCTGAGCACACGCCTGGGGATCGAGCACGCCATCTTCGGCTTCACGCCGTTCCCCGCGGTCGCCGCCGCCCTCACCCGCGCGGGCGGACTCGGCGTCCTGGGGGCCGTCCGCTACACCGCCCCCGGCGAACTGCGGCGCGATCTCGACTGGATGCAGAAGCACACCGGCGGCAAGCCGTACGGACTCGACGTGGTGATGCCCGCGAAGAAGGTGGAGGGCGTCACCGAGGCCGAGGTCGAGGCGATGATCCCCGAGGGCCACCGCCGGTTCGTCCGGTCCACCCTCGCCCGGCACGGCGTACCCGAACTGCCCGAAGGGGAGCGCTCCGGATGGCGCATCACCGGCTGGATGGAACAGGTCGCCCGCGCCCAGCTCGATGTGGCCTTCGACTACCCCATCGCCCTTCTCGCCAACGCCCTCGGCTCCCCGCCCGGGGACGTCGTGGAGCGCGCCCACACCCGGGGCATCCAGGTCGCCGCCCTCGCCGGCAGCGCCCGGCACGCCCGCCGCCACGCCGACGCGGGGATCGACATCGTGGTCGCCCAGGGGTACGAGGCGGGCGGCCACACCGGCGAGATCGCCTCCATGGTGCTCACCCCCGAGGTGGTCGAGGCCGTCGACCCGCTGCCCGTGCTGGCGGCGGGCGGCATCGGCAGCGGGGAGCAGATCGCCGCCGCTCTCGCCCTCGGAGCCCAGGGCGCCTGGCTCGGCTCCCTCTGGCTCACCACCACCGAGGCCGAACTCCACTCCCGCGCGCTCACCGACAAGCTCCTCGCCGCCGGCTCCGGCGACACCGTCCGCTCCCGCGCCCTCACCGGCAAACCGGCCCGCCAGCTCCGCACCGAGTGGACCGACGCCTGGGACACCCCCCAGGGCCCCGGAACCCTGCCCATGCCACTCCAGGGGCTGCTGGTCGCCGACGCCGTCTCCCGTATCCAGCGGTACGAGGTGGTACCGCTGCTCGGCACCCCCGTCGGCCAGATCGTCGGCCGGATGAACTCCGAGCGCGGCGTCCAGGCCGTCGTGGACGATCTGACCCGGGGCTTCGAACGGGCCGTGGACCGGATCAACCGCATCGCCGGAAGGGGCTGACCGGTGACCGAGCGGCCGACCGGGTTCTGGGCGCAGGCGGCGGCGGACCCGCACCGCACCGTACTGACCGCCCCCGACGGCGAGCGGTGGACCGCCGGACGGCTCCACGCCGCCGCGAACCAACTCGTCCACGGGCTGCGGGCGGCGGGGCTGAAGCGCGGCGACGCCTTCGCCGCCGTCCTGCCCAACGGGGCGGAGTTCCTCACCGCCCACCTCGCCGCCACCCAGGCCGGGTTCTATCTCGTCCCCGTCAACCACCATCTCGTGGGCGCCGAGGCCGCCTGGATCGTCGCCGACTCCGGCGCGCGGGTCCTCATCGCCCACGAGCGGTTCGCGGACACGGCCCGCGCCGCCGCCGACGAGGCGGGCCTCCCGCCGAGCCACCGCCACGCCGTCGGCACCATCCCCGGATTCCGGCCGTACGGCGAACTCCTCGACGGCCGGCCGGGCACCGCGCCCGCGGACCGCACCCTCGGCTGGGTCATGAACTACACCTCGGGCACCACCGGACGGCCGCGCGGAATCCGCCGGCCGCTGCCGGGCAGGCTCCCCGAGGAGACCCCCCTCGGCGGCTTCCTCGGGATCTTCGGCATCAGGCCCTTCGACGGGAATGTCCATCTCGTCTGCTCACCGCTCTACCACACGGCGGTGCTCCAGTTCGCCGCCGCCGCGCTGCACATCGGGCATCCGCTGGTGCTGATGGACACCTGGCGGGCCGAGGAGATGCTCCGTCTGATCGAGGAGCACCGCTGCACCCACACGCATATGGTGCCGACCCAGTTCCACCGGCTGCTCGCGCTGCCGGACGAGGTGCGGGCACGGTACGACGTCTCCTCCATGCGGCACGCCGTCCACGGCGCGGCCCCCTGCCCCGCGCAGGTGAAACGGGCGATGATCGACTGGTGGGGGCGGTGTGTCGAGGAGTACTACGCGGCGAGCGAGGGGGGCGGGGCGTTCGCCACGGCCGAGGAGTGGCTGAAGCGGCCGGGAACCGTCGGCCGGGCCTGGCCCATCAGCGAACTCGCCGTCCTCGACGACGACGGGAACCGGCTGCCGCCCGGGGAGCTGGGCACGGTGTACATGAGGATGAGCACCGGGGGGTTCCGCTACCACCGGGACGACGCCAAGACGGCGAGCAACCGGATCGGGGAGTTCTTCACCGTGGGCGACCTCGGGGTGCTCGACGAGGACGGCTACCTCTTCCTCCGCGACCGCAAGATCGACCTGATCATCTCGGGTGGGGTGAACATCTATCCGGCCGAGGTGGAGGGGGTGCTGCTGTCGCATCCGGGGGTGGCGGACGCGGCGGTGTTCGGGGTGCCGCACGCGGACTGGGGTGAGGAGGTCAAGGCGGTGGTGGAGCCGGCGCCGGGGCGGGTTCCCGGTGCGGCGCTGGCGGCGGATCTCCTGGCCCACTGCGAGGAGCGGCTGGCCGGCTACAAGCGCCCGCGGTCGGTGGATTTCATCGGGTCGATGCCCCGTGACCCGAACGGCAAGCTCTACAAACGCCACCTGCGCGCCCCGCACTGGCCCCCCACCCCTCCTCACTGACCCCGCCCCCTGATGGCCCGGGGTCCGTCCTCAAGCGCCGGACGGGCTGGGTTTGCTCGGGTGTCCTGTGGTCCGGGGTCCGTCCTCAAGCGCCGGACGGGCTGGGTTTGCTCGGGTGTCCTGTGGCGCAGGGCCCGTCCTCGTGCTCCCCCAGCGCTGTCCTCTGGGAGGTGCGCCGGACGGGCTGGTGTATTTCAGCCTCGCCGGCGTTTGAGGCGCGGGGGTTCGGGGGCTGGCCCCTGACCGTGGCCCGCAGGATGCGGGGTCCTGTGGCACAGGGTCCGTCCTCAAACGCCGGACGGGCTGGGCTTGCCCGGGTGTCCTGCGGCCCCGGGCACGTCCCCAAGCGCCGGACCGGCTTGGGTTTGCTCGGGCTACCTCCGGCCCCGGGGCCGTCCCCGTGCGCCGGAGCGGCTTGGTCTGCCCGGGTTTCCCGTGGCACAGGAGCCGTCCCCGTGCGCCGGACGGCGAGCCCCCCCATTGGCCCAGCCCCCCGCGCGCCACCCCCCACCCCCTGGCAGCCTGTTCCCCATGACCACCGGCACGGCAAGGCTCCGATCGCAGTGGTCGACCTGGGTCCCGGTCGTCGCCGTCATCGCCCTCGCCTGCGCCTGGGGACGCGACCTCTCCGGAATCGCCGTCGCGATCGTCGGGCTCTGCCTCATCGGCGCCGTGCTCGCCGCCGTCCACCACGCCGAGGTCGTCGCCCACCGCGTGGGCGAACCCTTCGGCTCCCTGGTGCTCGCCGTCGCCGTGACCGTCATCGAGGTCGGGCTCATCGTCACCCTGATGGCGGGCGGCGGCGCCAAGGCCTCCACCTACGCCCGGGACACCGTCTTCGCCGCCGTCATGATCACCTGCAATGGCATCGTCGGTATCTCCGTGCTGGTCGGCGCCCTGCGCAACCGCATCGCCGTCTTCAACGCCGAGGGCTCGGGCGGCGCCCTCGCGACCGTCTGCACCCTCGCCACCATGACGCTCGTGGTGCCCGCCTTCACCACCGGCCACGCGGGCGCGGAGTTCACCGGCGACCAGCTGGCGTTCACCGCCGCCGCGTCCCTCCTCCTGTACGGGCTCTTCGTCGGCGTCCAGACCGTCCGGCACCGGGACTACTTCCTCCCCGTACCCTCCGACGGGCGCGAGAGCGACCCCGACGAGCACGCCCCGCCCCCCGGCGACCGCGAGACCTGGTGGAGCGTCGGCCTGCTGATCCTGGCGCTCGTCGCCGTCGTCGGCAACGCCAAACTCGTCTCCCCGGCCATCGAGGACACCGTGGAGTCCGCCGGACTGCCCAAGGCGGTCGTGGGCGTGGTGATCGCGCTGCTCGTCCTCTCCCCGGAGACCCTCGCGGCGGTGCGCGCCGCCCGCCGCGACCGCATGCAGACCAGCCTCAACCTCGCCTACGGCTCCGCCATCGCCAGCATCGGCCTCACCATCCCCGCCATCGCCCTCGCCAGCATCTGGCTCTCCGGACCGCTGGTCCTCGGCGTGGACGCCACCCATATGGTCCTGCTCGCCCTCACGGCGGTGGTCAGCGCCCTGACCGTGGTGCCGGGCCGGGCGACCCTGCTCCAGGGCGGGGTCCATCTGGTGCTCTTCGCCGCGTTCGTCTTCCTCTCGTTCAGCCCCTAGGCCGTCTCTTTCGGATCGTGCCGGGCTCGCGAGCCCCGGCACCGCGCCCCGCCGCGTTGTCGCCGGTCGCCGGTGCTCCGCGTGGACTCCCTCCTCCGCCTCGCGATCCACGGCACCGGACCCCGCTCACCTATCCGGCCCGATCCGAAAGAAACTCCCCAGCGGCCCCCGAAGAGCCCTCGGACGCCGGCGGGCGCAGATCCACGATCCGCCGGAGCTTCCCCGCCGACCGCTCCAGCGTCCCCGGGTCCACCACCTCCACCGCCACCGAGACCCCCACCTCCTCCTTGACGGCGTCCGCGATTCGCCGCGCCGCCACCGCGCGCCGCTCCCGCGCCGTCCCCGGGCGCGCCTCCGCGCACACCGTCAGCGCGTCGAGCCGGCCCTCGCGGGTCAGCCGCAACTGGAAGTGGGGGGCCGCGTCCGGCGTCCGGAGCACGATCTCCTCGATCTGGGTGGGGAAGAGATTGACCCCCCGCAGAATGATCATGTCGTCACTGCGCCCGGTGACCTTCTCCATCCGGCGGAAGGCCCGCACCGTCCCCGGCAGCAGCCGGCTGAGATCACGGGTGCGGTACCGGATCACCGGCATCGCCTCCTTGGTCAGCGAGGTGAACACCAGTTCCCCCGGCTCTCCGTCGGGCAGCACCTCACCGGTCAGCGGATCGACGATCTCTGGATAAAAGTGATCTTCCCAGACATAAAGGCCGTCCTTGGTCTCCACGCACTCCTGCGCCACGCCGGGGCCGATCACCTCCGACAGCCCGTAGATGTCCACGGCGTCGATGGCGAACCGCTCCTCGATCTCCCGCCGCATCTCCTCCGTCCACGGCTCGGCACCGAAGATCCCGACCCGCAGCGAGGTCGACCGGGGATCGACGCCCTGCTTCTCGAACTCGTCGAGCAGGGTGAGCATGTACGAGGGGGTCACCATGATGATCTCGGGGCGCAGGTCCTGGATCAGCCGGACCTGGCGCCCGGTCATCCCGCCGGAGGCGGGGACGACCGTACAGCCGAGCCGTTCGGCTCCGTAGTGGGCCCCGAGGCCGCCGGTGAACAGGCCGTACCCGTAGGCGATGTGCACGGTGTCGCCGGGCCGCCCGCCGGCCGCGCGGATCGAGCGGGCCACCACATCGGCCCAGACGTCCAGATCGCGCCGGGTGTAGCCGACGACGGTGGGACGGCCGGTGGTGCCGCTGGAGGCGTGGATGCGCCGCACCTCGGACCGTTCGACGGCGAACATCCCGAAGGGGTAGGTGTCCCGCAGATCGGACTTCACGGTGAAGGGGAACCGGGCGAGATCGGCGAGCGACCGGCAGTCCTCGGGCCGCACTCCGGCCCGGTCGAAGGAGGCCCGGTAGAAGTCCACGTTCTCGTACGCGTGGCGCAGGCTCGCCCGCAGCCGCTCCCGTTGGAGCTCCCGCAGCTCCGCCAGATCCATCCGCTCCGCCGCGTCCAGCAGTTCCGCCATTCGGGCCACTCCCGTAACTCGTCCGAACCGGGCTACCGATCATTCGGTCGTGCTTCCGTGGATCAGTAAGTCAGCCCCCTCGGGCCGGTGGCAAGGGGAGGGCCCGGAATTCTCCCCGCCCGCCGCCCGCCCGTCCGCCCGGCGCGGCGCGCACCGGCGCGCCCGGGACCGGCAGGGCCCATTGCACTCGCCGCCCCGCGCGGGCAACGATCGGCACATGCCGAAGTTCACCGCATATGACGGGACGGAACTCGCCTACCACCTGAAGGGAGCGGGCGAACCCCTGATCTGTCTGCCGGGCGGCCCCACCCGCGCAGCCGCCTACTACGGAACGCTCGGCGGGCTCGACGCCCACCACCGGCTGGTCCTGCTCGATCTGCGCGGCACCGGCGGCTCGGCGGAGCCCGCCGACCCGGCCACCTGCCGCTGGGACCGGCAGACCGACGACATCGAGGCGCTCCGCGAGCACCTCCGCCTGGACCGGGTGCATCTGCTCGCCCACTCGGCCTCCGGGAACCTGGCCACCCTCTACGCGGCGCGCCACCCGGCGCGCGTCCGCTCCCTCACCCTGATCTCCCCGGGCACCCGGGCCGGGAGCGAGGAGCCCGGCACCGAGGCGGACGGCGTCTTCGACCCGGCCGCGACCCGCGCCGCGCTCGCCCTGCTGGACGCCCCGGTGCTGCTGCTGACCGCACCCCACGACAACGGGGCCAGACCCGCCCGCGCGGCGGAGCTGGCGGCGCTCTTCCCCTACGAGGGCAAGGCCGCCGCCCACCACCCCTGGCTCGACGACCCCGGCGCCTTCGTCCGTACCGTCCGCGCCTTCCTCGCCCCGGACATCCTGGCGCTGGACGCCGACGGGGTCCGGCTCGCCTACCGCACCTGGGGCGAGGAGACCGCCCCGCCCGTCGTCCTCGCCCACGGCCGGGGCGGCAGCGGCGCGGACTGGACCGCCATCGCGGAGCGGCTCGCCGCCACCCGGCGGGTGTACGCCCCCGATTTCGGTGGCCACGGGCTGAGCGACTGGCCCGGCGCGTACGGCTTCGAGCGGCTCCGCAACGAGCTGAGCGCCTTCATCCGGGGGCTCGGACTGGACAGCGTCGATGTCATCGGCCACTCCATGGGCGGGGTGGCGGCGATCCTGCTCGCCGCCGAGGAACCCGAACTGGTGGACCGGCTCGTGGTCGAGGACCCGCCGCCCCCGTTCCCGCCGGACCCGCCGCGCCCGCTGACCCGGCGGGAGGAGGGCGTACTCGCCTTCGACTGGCCGGTGGTGCCCAGTATCGACGCGGAGCTGAACGCGCCGGACCCGGCGTGGGGCGAGCGCCTCGCCGCCATCGAGGCCCCGACCCTGGTGATCGGCGGCGGTCCCGCCAGCCACATCCCCCAGGAGCAGCTCGCCCGGCTCGCCGGGCGGATTCCTGGCGCGCTGCTGGTCACCATCGACGCCGGGCATCTGATCCACGAGACCCGGCCGGAGGAGTTCCTCGCCGCGCTGGCGGAGTTCGGCATCTGACCCCCGCCCCCGCCCCAGCCCCAGCCCCCGCCCTCGTCCTCGCCGCCCCGGCCACCGCCCCGGAGCCCGGACGGCCCTTCAGGAGCCGTCCGGCGCCTCGGCCGCCATTGCCGCCACCGCCACCGCCCGCGCCCAGCGGTAGTCCGCCTTGCCGCTGGGCGAGCGCCGGATCTCCGGAGCGATCACCAGACGCCGGGGGATCTTGTAGCCGGCCAGCCGGGTCCGGCAGTGCGCCTGGATCTCGGCCAGGTCCGGCGCCGGCGCCCCGGCGCGCGTCTGCACCACGGCCGCCACCCGGTTCCCCCAGACCGCGTCCGGCACCCCGGCCACCAGCGCGTCGTACACCCGCGGATGCGACTTGAGCGCCTGCTCGACCTCCTCCGGGTACACCTTCTCGCCACCGGTGTTGATGCACTGCGAGCCCCGGCCGAGCACGGTGACCACGCCCTCCTCGTCCACCGTCGCCATGTCGCCCAGCAGCACCCAGCGCTCCCCGCCGCGCCGGAAGAAGGTCTCCGCGGTCTTCTCCGGGTCGTTGTAGTACCCCAGCGGCACATGCCCCCGCTGGGCGATCCGGCCCGGCTCCCCCGGCGCGACGGGCTCATGGGTCACCGGGTCGACCACCGTCGTCCGCGCGTTGACCCGCAGCCGGAACCCCCGCTCCGGCCCCGAGTCGGCGGTCGCGGTGCCGTTGAACCCGGACTCCGACGAGCCGAAGTTGTTCAGCACCAGCACTTTCGGGGCGAGCGCCGCGAACTCCTCCCGCACCGTGTCCGACATGATCGCGCCCGAGGACGACACACTGAACAGCGAGGACAGATCGGTGCCCCGCAGCGGCCCGCTCAAGGCGTCGACCAGCGGTCTGAGCATCGCGTCCCCGACCAGCGAGACAGTGGTGACCCGCTCCTTCTCGATCGTCCGCAGCACCTCGCCGGGGACGAATCCGCGGTGCAGCACCACCCGCTGCCCGAAGCCGAAGGCGATGAACGCCGTCAGGGTCGAGGTGCCGTGCATCAGCGGGGGAGTGGGGAAGAAGGTGATCCCGTCGCCGCCCGCGGCGACCCGCCGGGCCAGCTCCCCGGGCGAGGAGACCGGCTCACCGGTCGGCGCGCCGCCGCCGAGACCGGAGAAGAACAGATCCTCCTGGCGCCACATCACCCCCTTGGGCATCCCGGTGGTGCCGCCGGTGTAGATGATGAACTGGTCATCGGCCGACCGCGGACCGAAGCCGCGCCCGTCCGGTGCCCGTGCCGCGGCCGACGCGAACGGGACGGCCCCGGCCGGCCCGGGCGCGTCCGGCGGCGGGGTGCCCACCCGCAGCAGATGGCGCAGCCGCTCCGTCCTCGGCAGCGCCGCCGCCACCCGCCCGCCGAACTCGGCATCGAAGACCAGCGCCGCGAGATCGGCGTCCCGGTAGAGATGGACCAGTTCCTCCTCCACGTACCGGTAGTTGACATTCACCGGCACGAGCCGGGCCTTGAGCGTGCCCAGCAGGGTCTGGAGGTACTCGACGCCGTTGCGGAGATGGATTCCGAGGTGCTCCCCGGGCCGTAACCCCGCTCCGGTCAGATGGTGGGCGACGCGATTGGCCGCCGCGTCCAGCTCCCGGTAGGTCAGCCGGCGCTCCGCACCCGTCCCGGGATGGTCCAGGGCGACCAGGGCCTCCCGGCCGGGGACCACATCCACGACCGACTCGAAAAGGTCGGCAAGGTTGTACTCCACCGCTCCTCCTGCCCCTGGGCATCCCGGCTCCGGCCGTCATTAGAGCCGCAGCGGGCACAACTGTGAAGGGGCGGCGCGGAAGAAATCTGACTGACTGTCAGGAAGCTATTGAATAGCGCCCGCCCCTCCTGCAACCTGTTCCAGTCCCGGGACGCGGGCCCGCGGAGGGGTCCGGCGGACGGGAGAGGCGGATCGGAGAAGCGGATGGGAGACGACGTGGAACCACACAGCGGTACGGAGCACCTCACGGCGCACCGCGAGGGCGCCACCCTGGTGCTCACCATGAACCGGCCCGCGGCGAGGAACGCGCTCTCGCTGCCGATGCTCGTCGGCCTCCACGACGGCTGGCTGGAAGCCGACGCCGACGACACCATCCGCTCCATCGTCCTCACCGGCGCCGGCGGCGCCTTCTGCGCCGGCATGGACCTCAAGGCCCTCGCCGGCGCCGGCCTGGCGGGAGAGCGGTACCGCGACCGGATGAAGGCCGACCCCGACCTCCACTGGAAAGCCATGCTCCGCCACCACCGCCCCCGGAAACCGGTGATCGCCGCCGTCGAGGGCCCCTGCGTCGCGGGCGGCACCGAGATCCTCCAGGGCACCGACATCCGCGTCGCCGGCGAGAGCGCAGTCTTCGGCCTGTACGAGGTCAGACGCGGCCTCTTCCCCATCGGCGGCTCCACCGTCCGGCTCCAGCGCCAGATCCCGCGCACCCACGCCCTGGAGATGCTGCTCACCGGCCGCCCCTACAGCGCCGACGAGGCCCTGCGCGTCGGCCTCGTCGGCCGGGTCGTCCCCGACGGCACCGCCCTGGACCGGGCCCTCTCCACCGCCGAGCGGATCAACGCCTGCGGACCGCTCGCCGTCGAGGCGGTCAAGGCGTCGGTGTACGAGACCGCCGAACTCACCGAGAGCGAGGGGCTCGCCGCCGAACTCGCCCGCGGCTGGCCGGTTTTCGACACCGAGGACGCCCGCGAGGGCGCCCGCGCCTTCGCCGAGAAGCGCGACCCCGTCTACCGCCGCGCCTGACCGGAGGGAGAGACCGGATGACCGGACCCCTGAGCGCCCCCCTGGTGGTGGAGTTCCCCTTCACCCGCTCACTCGGACCCGTGCAGAGCGCCTTCCTCACCGGCCTGCGCGAACGCACCGTCCTCGGCGTGCGCACCACCGACGGCCGGATTCTCGTACCCCCCGTCGAGTACGACCCCGTCACCGCCGGCGAACTGGGCGACCTGGCCGAGGTCGCCCCCACCGGAACCGTCACCACCTGGGCCTGGAACCCGGCCCCCCGCCGGGGCCAGCCGCTCACCACCCCCTTCGCCTGGGTGCTCGTCCGGCTCGACGGAGCCGACACCGCGCTCCTGCACGCCCTCGACGCCCCCGGCCCCGGCGCGGTGCGCACCGGCATCCGCGTCCGTATCCGCTGGGCCGCCGAACGCACCGGGGCCATCACCGACATCGCCTGCTTCGAGCCGTACGACAGCACCCCGCCGGAAGGCGGCGCCCGCGACCACGGCGGAGTCTTCCCGGACCCCGTCACCGGCATCGTGACCCCCGCCCGGCTCGACTACACCTACACACCCGGCCGCGCGCAGACCGCCCACCTCCGGGCCCTCGCCGGCCGGCGCACCGTCGGCGAGCGCTGCCCCGACTGCCGCAAGGTCTGTGTACCGCCCCGGGGCGCCTGCCCCACCTGCGGCGTCGCCACCGCCGAACAGGTCGAGGTCGGCCCGCGCGGCACGGTCACCACGTACTGCGTCGTCAACATCAAGGCGCGAGGGCTGGACATCGAGGTTCCCTACGTCTACGCCCATATCGCCCTCGACGGTGCCGATCTCGCCCTCCACGCCCGGATCGGCGGCATCCCCTGGGACCGGGTCCGCATGGGCCTGCGCGTCGAGCCCGTCTGGACCGACACCGGCCGCCCTCCCGACCACTACCGCCCCACCGGGGAGCCCGACGCGGAGTACGACACCTACAAGGAGCTGCTGTGACCCGGTACGCCCGCGAGGTGGCGATCGTCGCCTTTGCCCAGACCGAGCAGCCCCACCCCGCCGACGGGCTCTCCGAGGTCGAGACGCTGATGCCGGTCCTCCACCGCGTGCTGGAGCGGACCGGGCTGCGGACCGGCGACATCGGATTCACCTGCTCCGGCTCGTCCGACTACCTCGCCGGGCGGGCCTTCTCCTTCACCATGGCCCTGGACGGCGTCGGCGCCTGGCCGCCGATCTCCGAGTCCCATGTGGAGATGGACGGCGCCTGGGCGCTGTACGAGGCATGGGTGAAGCTCCTCACCGGAGAGGCCGACACCGCGCTCGTGTACGCCTGGGGGAAACCGTCCGCCGGAGACGTGAGCGAGGTGCTGACCCGGCAGCTCGACCCGTACTACACCGCCCCCCTCTGGCCCGACGCGGTGGCCGTCGCCGCGCTCCAGGCCCAGGCCCTGATCGACGCCGGCCTCACCGACGAGGCCGCGCTCGCAGCGATCGGCGCCCGCAGCCGCGCCGACGCCGGGGCCCGCGCCCCCGGAGGGCCGCCGGACCCCGTCCCGCCGGGCGAGTACGCCGTCCGGCCCCTGCGGACCGGGGACTGCCCCCGGAGCGCCGACGGGGCGGCGGCCGTGATCCTCGCAGCCGGGGAGCGGGCCCGCCGGCTCTGCCGGCGCCCCGCCTGGATTCGGGGCATCGACCACCGCGTCGAGGCCCACAGCCTCGGGGTGCGCGATCTGACCGACTCCCCCTCCACCCGGCTCGCCGCCGAGCGCGCCGGGGCCTTCGACCGGCCCCCGGACACCGCCGAACTCCACGCCCCCTTCACCTCCCAGGAGGTCGTCCTCCGCCGATCCCTCAACCTCGACTCCAGGGTGAGAGTCAACCCGTCCGGCGGCGCGCTCGCCGCCGATCCGGTGATGGCCACCGGCCTCGTCCGGCTCGGCGAGGCCGCCGCGGCGATCCACCGGGGCGCCTCCGACCGCGCGCTCGCCCACGCCACCTCGGGCCCCTGCCTCCAGCAGAACCTGGTCGCCGTCCTGGAGGGGGAGCGGTGATGAACAAGGAGCCCGTCGCCGTCACGGGCATCGGCCAGACCCGGCACCGGGCCGCCCGACGGGATGTCTCCATCGCCGGACTCGTCCGCGAGGCCGCCCGGCGAGCCCTGGACGATGCCGAGCTGACCTGGGCCGACATCGACGCGGTCGTCCTCGGCAAGGCCCCCGACTTCTTCGAGGGCGTGATGATGCCCGAGCTGTATCTCGCCGACGCCCTCGGCGCGGTCGGCAAACCCGTGCTGCGGGTGCACACCGCCGGATCGGTCGGCGGCTCCACCGCGCTGGTCGCCGCCCAGCTGATCGCGGCCCGGGTGCACACCACCGTGCTCACCCTCGCCTTCGAGAAACAGTCCGAGTCCAACGCCATGTGGGGCCTGTCCCTGCCGGTCCCCTTCCAGCAGCCGCTGCTGGCGGGCGCGGGCGGCTTCTTCGCCCCGCACATCCGCGCCTATATGCGCCGCAGCCGAGCCCCGGCGACCGTCGGCTCCCTGGTCGCCTACAAGGACCGGCGGAACGCCCTCGGGAATCCGTACGCCCATCTCCATGAACACGACATCACCCTGGAGAAGGTCCAGTCCTCCCCGATGCTCTGGGACCCCATCCGCTACTCCGAGACCTGTCCCTCGTCGGACGGCGCCTGCGCGATGGTCCTCACCGGCCGGGCGGGCGCAGCCCGCTCACCGAGACCCCCCGCCTGGCTGCACGGCGGCGCCATGCGCAGCGAGCCCACGCTCTTCGCCGGCAAGGACTTCGTCTCCCCCCGGGCCGGCCGGGAGTGCGCGGCCGACGTCTACCGGCAGGCCGGCATCACCGACCCGCGCCGGGAGATCGATGTCGCGGAGCTGTACGTCCCCTTCTCCTGGTACGAGCCGATGTGGCTGGAGAACCTCGGCTTCGCGGCCGAGGGGGAGGGGTGGCGACTCACCGAGGCGGGAGTCACCGAAAACGGTGGCGAACTGCCCGTGAACCCCTCGGGCGGGGTCCTCTCCACCAACCCCATCGGCGCCTCCGGGATGATCCGCTTCGCGGAGGCCGCCCTCCAGGTGCGCGGACAGGCCGGAGCGCACCAGATCGACGGCGCCCGCCGCGCGCTCGGACACGCCTACGGCGGCGGCTCCCAGTTCTTCGCCATGTGGCTCGTCGGAGCGGAGCCCCCCACGACCTGACCACCGCCCGCGCACCCCTGCTGTCCGCGGCCTGTCCGGGAAGGGGGTCGATCGCTAGGCTGAGGCCCGAGCCGACGCGGGAGGAGCACGGACGTGGCCGAGAGCACCACCACGCAGTTCTTTGCGGGCTGGGAGAAGCCCGAACTCGACCTCAGCAACGCCGACTGGCAGTCGGGCAGCCGGGGAGCGGGAGACGTTCAGATCGCCTTCGTGGAGGGCTTCATCGCCATGCGCAACAGCGGCCGGCCGGAGAACCCGTCGCTGATCTTCAGCCCCGCCGAGTGGCGGGCCTTCGTGCGCAACGCCCGTGAGGGAGAGTTCGACCTGACCTGACGGCCCCGGGGGCGCCGCGCACCCCGGTGCCCGGGGAAGCCCGGCGCCCGCCGCCCGCTCCGTCCCCGGGACGACCGGCCGGCACCCCCGGTCCGGGAATTCCGCCCCCGGCACACCCCGGCCCCCGGTCGGCCGAGTGTCCTGGGACACGTACCATTGCGGTATGTCCTTCCTCCGCCGCCGCAGCGCCGCCACACCCGCGGGCCCGGACTTCGACGTCCTGGCCATGGACCCGGGGGACTGGCCCGGCAATCTCGGCGCGGGGCTCCTGCCCGCACCCGACGGCACCTGTCAGGGCGTCTTTCTGCGGTATGACCTCTTCGGCGGACGCGGCCCCGCGATGATCATCGGCAATCTCCCCGAGGGCTCCCCGGCCCGGGAGCTGGAAGAGGGGCAGATCCCCTTCGAGGTGGCCCAGCTCCTCCTCGCCCTGGAGAACGACGAGCCCGTCGAGGTCGTCGGCACCGAGGACGTCCCGGTGATGCAGGGCGACAATCTGCTCATCGTGCGCCGGCTGAAGCTCTCCGAGAGCCGTATCTCCTGTGTCCAGTTCGACCGCAGCGACCAGGTCCTGGTCACCATCGCGAGCTGGGACCGCCCGATCACCGACGATCTCTACGCGCTGCTCAAGCCGCTGCCCGCGGAACTCTTCCAGCAGGCCTGAGCCCCACCGCGGCCATCACCCGGGGATCGGCGGACACGGGCCGCGTCCATCACGGGATGCGCACGGCGTCCGCCGCCCGCGGCGGTGGTGTCTCGTACGGCACCGGCACCGGAGCCCGTTCCCGCCGGGGGAGCCCGGTGCGTCCGGTGCGTCCGGTGC